>NZ_JBEOSF010000008.1:0-257498 GCF_040302725.1 Kitasatospora sp. NPDC097605
GACGACGGTCACGCGCCTTCCGTCGGACTACTCGCCCGGGGACGGCGCGCGGCTGGGCTACCTCAAACACATCCCGGCCGATCCGGACCCCGTCCCCGCCCACGCCCACGCGCTCATTCGCGCGGCGTCAGCCGGACCCGCATCGGGCTCCGCACCTGGAGCGTGATGCCCTGGCCGAGCCGCACCCCGTGGTCGACCGCCTCCAGGTCGAAGTCCCGCAGCAGCGCGCCGAGCGCCAGCACCGACTCCAGCATCGAGAAGTGCTGCCCGATGCAGGCCCGCGGCCCGCCCCCGAACGGGTACCAGGCGTAGCGGTGGCGCCCCTTCTCGCGCTCGGGCAGGAACCGGTCCGGGTCGAAGCGGTCGGGCTCCTCCCAGTGGCCGGGGTGCCGGTGGGTCACCCAGGGCGCCAGGATCACCTGGGCGCCGGCCGGGATGACGTGCCCGTCGACCACCGACTCGGCCACCGAGCGGCGCCCCATCTGCGAGGCGGCCGGGTAGAGCCGCATGGCCTCCTTCAGCACCCGGGTCAGGTACGGCAGCGCCTCCAGGTCGGCGGCCACCGGCTCGCGCCCGGCCAGCACCGCGTCCGCCTCCGCCCGGGCCAGGCGGCGCTGCTCGGGGTGCTTGGCCAGCAGGAACAGCGCAAAGGCGAGCGAGGTCGCCGTGGTCTCGTGGCCGGCGAGCAGGAAGATCAGCACCTGGTCGCGCAGCTCGTCCTGGTCGAGCCGCTCGCCGTCCTCGCCGCGGGCCCGGGCCAGCAGCTCCAGCAGGTCGTCGGTACCTTCGGGACCACCCGGACCGCCAGGACCCCCCGGATTGCCGGCACCGCCCGGATCGCCGGGACCGCTGGGAACCACCCCGCCGGACCGCTCCGCCCGCCGGGCCCGCTCCGCGATGATCCGGTCGCACACCGCGTAGAGGTCACGGCGCGCCTCGGCGCCGCGCCGGTTGGACGGCGTCGGCCAGGCGCGGGGCACCCGGACCGGCGCGAAGCCGCGTTCGAGGACGAACTCGCCCATCACCGGGAAGCTGCGGTGCACCACCGCCACCGCCTCCTCCACGTCCGCCCCGAACAGGATCCGGGAGACCGTGCGCAGCGCGAAGCGCGACATCTCCTCGGCCACGTCGACCACCCCGCCCGGCGCCGCCCGCCACCGCTCGGCGAGCGCCCGGCACTCCAGCCCGACGGCCTGCGCGTAGCCGTCCACCCGGCGGCGGGTGAACAGCGGCTGGATCAGCCGGCGCTGGCGCTGGTAGTCGCCGTCCTGGCTGGTCAGCAGGCCGTTGCCGAGGCTGGTCCGCAGCTCGTCGTAGAAGCTGTTGTCCTTGCGGAAGTTGGCGGCCTGGCTGCCGAGCACCTGGTGGGCGCCCTCCGGGGAGAACACGGCGTAGAACTCGGCGCGCAGCCCGGGCGGGCCGGCCGTGAAGCGGACGACGTCGCCGTAGTCGCGGTGGGCGTCGAGGTAGGTCCGCAGCGGGCGCCGGGTGAGGTCGAACAATGAGCCCACCAGGGGGAGTCCGGGCGGACCGGGTATCCGCTTCACGGTGGCGGCGGCGCCGGCGGCCGCGGCGACGGTGACGGCAGCGACGGTCTGTGCCATGTCCCCTCCTCTGTCGTGCCCCTCGTACCGCTCCCAAAGTAACTGACTGGTAATCAGAGAAGAAGGAGCGTACGGGGCGGCCCGGCGGACGCCGCCGGGCGCGCGCCGAAACGTTCGCGCCCCCTCTCCTCGTACTCCGTGCCGCTCTACTCGTACTCCGTGCCGCCCTTGCGGGTGAGGTAGGCGTCGCTGACGGCCTTGGCGATGGCGCGTCCGCCCACCACCGGGCTGTACCGCTCGGTCACCGGCCGGACCACCACGCCCTCGCGCAGGTGCAGCCCGCGCCCGGAGACCGTCTCGCGCCCCCGGGCGAGCGCCAGCACGGTGTCCGCCGCGAACGGCCCGCGCCACAGCTCGGGCACCAGCGGCAGCTCGCCGTCCAGCAGTTCGGCGGCGGGCAGCCAGCGCAGCTGTCCGCCGACCACCGCCGAGACGTCGAACGCCGCGTAGCCGGGCGCCCCGCCGCCCGCGGACCCGCCGTAGGTGAGGTCCTGCACGCCCGCGCCGTAGACCTCGCCGAAGACGCCGACCCGCTCGGCGCCGAGCCGTTCGGCCAGCCGCGCCGCGACCTGCGCGACGCCGTGCGCCCGCACCGCCCGCCAGTACAGGTTGCGGTCGTCCTCGACGAGCGCGAGCCCCCGCGCGCCGATCCCCTTGGAGGAGACCCGCACCCCGCCGGTGGCGGCGTCGTAGGTGAGCAGGCAGCAACTGCCGTGCAGCTTCTCGGTCACCACGACGGGCTCGCCGGGCGCGAAGACGTCCGGGAACCGCTTGAGGTTCTCGATGTCCACCCAGGGCAGCAGGTCCGGGGCGGCGACCACGTCGCCGCTCATCGTGGTGGGCACCGGCGGCTGCCACTTGGTGACGCCCAGCAGGGCGGCGAAGTCCTCGCCGCGCCCGGCGGCCGCCGCCAGGTCGACGCCGGCCAGGGCGGCGGGCCGGCAGACGATGCCCTGCGAGAGCTCGCCGCGCAGCCGTACCGCCTTGACCCGGTCCGCCCCGCCGCCGGCGAGCCGTCCGGTCAGGCCCAGCTCGGCGATCAGCGGGGCCGGCAGCACGGCCTGCTCCGGGATGTACACGGCCCAGTCGCCGGTGCGGTAGGCCCCCTTGGCGACCACCGCGCGGTAGAGGCCGACCTGGGCGAGTTCCAGGGCGTCGGCGTTCGGGTGCTCCAGGACGGTCAACCGCTCGGCGGTGACCCGCAGCGTGGACATGGGCGTACTCCTCCCCCGGCTCGGCCGGTCGGCCGGTGCGCGCACGGATTGGTGGACTGGCGTGGGCCACTCTCCCGTCCCGGCGCGGCCGTGCGCGAAGGGTTTTCCGGGGGCGGCGCGGTGTCCGCGCACTGTCCGGCGCTGGAGGGCGGTGCACCCCACCCCTTGCCTCTGCGATGGAAGATGCGATGATCGGCCCGCATCTGCGGCACTATGATCGGCATAAAGGCCGCAGTTGCGGTCATGGTCCCGCGCCCTTCCCGGCGCGCCCAGGAGGGGAAGCGAAGCAATGACCGTCCGCAGACTCACCGCCGCCGGCGCCGCGGCCCTCGTCCTCGCCCTCGGCGCCACCGCCTGCGGCAGCGACGGCGGCTCCGGCACCGGCTCCGGCACCACGAACAGCGGGGCCACCGCCCCGGCGACGGCCTCCGCCGGCGTCCCGAAGGCATCCGGTTCGATCACCGTGTTCGCCGCCGCCTCGCTCAAGGAGACCTTCACCGACCTCGGCAAGAAGTTCGAGGCCGCCAACCCCGGCGCCAAGGTCACCTTCAACTTCGGCGGCAGCTCCGCCCTCGCCACCAGCATCAACTCCGGCGCCCCCGCCGACGTCTTCGCCGCCGCCAGCCCGGCCACCATGAAGACGGTCACCGACGCGGGCGGCGCCGCGGGCGAGCCGAAGACCTTCGTGCGCAACACGCTCGCCATCGCCGTCCCCAAGGGCAACCCCAAGCACCTCACCGGCCTCGCCGACCTGGCCGCCCCCGGCGTGAAGGTCGCGCTCTGCGCCAAGGAGGTGCCCTGCGGCGCCGCCGCGCTGACCGCCCTCAAGGCCGCGAACGTCCAGCTCACCCCGGTCACCCTGGAACAGGACGTCAAGGGCGCGCTGACCAAGGTCGAACTGGGCGAGGTCGACGCCTCCCTGGTGTACCGCACCGATGTGCGGGCCGATGCTGGGAAGATCGACGGCGTGGACTTCCCCGAGGCCGCCAAGGCCGTGAACGACTACCCGATCGCCGCGCTGGCCAAGGCGCCGAACAAGGACGGCGCCGCCGCCTTCGTCGCCTACATCCAGTCGCCCGAGGCGCAGCAGGTGCTGACCGCGGCGGGCTTCCAGGCCCCGTGATCCGCCGCACCGGCCAGCCCGGCGGCGGCCCGCCGCGCAGCGCCGGCCACCCGCCGAGGAGCGCCGACGACCCGCCGCGCCGGCGCGGCCGGCGCCGCGCGCACCGGCTGCCGGTCACCCTGCTGCTCCCGGCGCTGCTCGGCCTGGCCTTCCTCGTCCTCCCGTTGGTCGGGCTGCTGGTCCGGGCGCCGTGGAGCACCTTGTCGGATCAGCTCACCAGCCCGCAGGTGTGGGAGGCGCTGCGCCTGTCGCTGGTCTGCGCGACGGCGGCCACGGCCGTGTCGATGGTGCTGGGGGTGCCGCTGGCCTGGCTGCTGGCCCGCACCGAGCTGCCGGGCCGGCGGCTGATCCGGGCCCTGGTGACGCTGCCGCTGGTGCTGCCGCCGGTGGTCGGCGGCGTGGCGCTGCTGCTGGTGCTCGGGCGGCGCGGCATCGTTGGCTCCTGGCTGGACTCCGCCTTCGGCCTGACCCTGCCGTTCACCACCACCGGTGTGGTGATCGCCGAGGCGTTCGTCGCGATGCCGTTCCTGGTGATCAGCGTCGAGGGCGCGCTGCGCGCCGCCGATCCGCGCTACGAGGAGGCCGCCGCGACACTGGGCGCCTCCCGGCTGACCACCTTCCGGCGGGTCACCCTGCCGCTGATCGCCCCGGGGATCGGCGCCGGCGCGGTGCTGGCCTGGGCGCGGGCGCTCGGCGAGTTCGGCGCGACGATCACCTTCGCGGGCAACTTCCCCGGCCGCACCCAGACCATGCCGCTGGCCGTGTACCTGGCGATGGAGTCGGACCCGGAGGCGGCGATCGCGCTGTCGCTGGTGCTGCTGGTGGTGTCGATCGCGGTGCTGGCCGGGCTGCGCGAGCGCTGGATGTCCGCGCCGTGACGCCCCGCTCCGGTGCCGGTGCGCGCCTCCCCCGCCGTCCGTCGGCCCGTCCGGGCCCCGTCCCCGGAGGTGCTCGCCGATGACCGCCCCGACCGCCCCACCCGCCGCCGGATCCACCGCCGGCGGACTGGACGCCCGGCTGCGGGTCGAGCGCGCCGCCTTCACCCTGGACCTGGCGCTGACCGCCGCCCCCGGCGAGGTGGTCGCGCTGCTCGGCCCGAACGGCGCCGGCAAGTCCACCGCCCTGCGCGCGCTGGCGGGGCTGCTCCCGCTGGGCGCCGGCCATCTGCGGCTGGACGGCCGCGTCCTGGAGGACCCGGCCCGGCGGCTGCACACCCCCGCCGAGGAGCGCCCGGTCGGCGTGGTCTTCCAGGACTACCTGCTCTTCCCCCACCTGAGCGCGCTGGACAACGTGGCGTTCGGCCCGCGCTGCCGGGGCCGCTCCCGGCGCGAGGCGCGCGCCGAGGCGGCCGGCTGGCTGGAGCGGATGGGCCTGGCCGAGCACGCGGGCGCCCGGCCCGGTCTGCTCTCCGGGGGCCAGGCGCAGCGGGTGGCGCTGGCCCGGGCGCTGGCGGTACGGCCGCGGCTGCTGCTCCTGGACGAGCCGCTGGCCGCGCTGGACGCCCGCACCAGGCTCGACGTTCGGGCCCAACTGCGCCGCCACCTCGCCGAGTTCGAGGCGGTCGCGGTGCTGGTGACGCACGACCCGCTGGACGCGATGGTGCTGGCCGACCGGCTGGTGGTGATCGAGGACGGGCGCGAGGTGCAGTCGGGCGTCCCGGCGGAGATCGCGCGCCGGCCGCGCACCGACTACATCGCCCGGCTGGTCGGGCTCAACCTCTACCGGGGCACGGCGGACGGGCACCGGGTGACCCTGCCGCGGGGCGCCGTGCTGACGACGGACGAGGAGCTGTCCGGGCCGGCGTTCGTCGCCTTCCCGCCGTCCGCCGTGACCCTGCACCGGGCGCGGCCGGAGGGCAGCGCGCGCAATGTCTGGGAGCTGACGGTGGCCGGGCTGGACCTGCACGGCGACCAGGTGCGGGCCGACCTGGCGGGCGACGTCCCGATGGCGGCCGATCTGACGCCGGCGGCGGCCGCGGAGCTCGGGCTGGCGCCCGGGGCGGCGGTCTGGGCCGCCGTCAAGGCCGCGCAGACGCACGCCTACCCGGCCTGAGGCCGACCGCCGCCCGCGCGGGGGCGCTACTCGCCCGGCTCGACGAACCCCGACTCGTACGCGAGGATGACCGCCTGGGTGCGGTCGCGCGCGCCGAGCTTCGCCAGCACGCTGCTGACGTGCGTCTTCACGGTCTGCACCCCGAGGAAGAGCTGCTCGGCGATCTCGCCGTTGGTCAGCCCGCGCGCCACGTGCCGCAGCACCTCCGCCTCGCGCTCCGTCAGGGCGGCCCGCGCCATCGTCGCGCGCGCCGCCGCGTTGCCCTGGCCGGCCGCGAGCCGGCGGATCCGGGCGGGGAAGAGCAGCGATTCGCCGGCCGCCACCAGCCGTACCGCTCGGGCGATCTCGGCGGGCCGGGTGCGCTTGAGCAGGAAGCCGTCGGCGCCGGCGCGCAGCGCCTGGTAGACGTAGTCGTCGACCTCGAAAGTGGTGACGACGAGGATCTTCGGCGCGTGGCCGCCGGGCGCGGCGCCGTCGCGGACCAGTTCGCGGGTGGCCGCGAGGCCGTCCATCCCGGGCATCCGGACGTCCATCAGCACCACGTGCGGGCGCAGTTCGCGGGCCAGCGCGACCGCCTGCGCGCCGTCGCCGGCCTCCCCGACCACCCGCAGATCGCCCCCCGACTCCAGCACCGCGCGCAGGCCGGCCCGGACGAGTTCCTCGTCGTCGGCCAGCAGAATGTCGATCATCACGCGCCCAAGCGTAGGGGGACCCGGACGGCCAGCACCCACTTGCCGGCCTCGGCGCCCGCGGTGGCCTCGCCGCCGAGCAGCACGGCCCGCTCGCGGATGCCGCGAAGTCCCTTGCCGCCACGGCGCGGTGCGCCAGGATGCGGGGACAGGGGGTTGGCGCAGCGCAGCTCCAGCCGGCCGTCGCGGACGACGACGCGGACGCTGATCGGCTCGCCGGGCGCGTACTTGAGGGCGTTGGTGACGCCTTCCTGGACGATCCGGTAGCCCTCGCGGGAGAGCACGCCGGGCAGGCCCTCGGACGGGACGTCGATCCGGGCCTCGACGGGGCTGCCGGCCGCGCGCGCGGTCTCGAAGAGGGCGGGGAGGCGGTCGATGCCCGGGCGTTCGCGGGCGTCCTCGCCGCCGCCCGGCTCGTTCGGATCACCTGGCCCGCCCGGTTCGCGGAGCAGTGCGAGGGTGCGTTCGAGATCGTCCATCGCGCGCCGGCCGGTCTCCTCGATGACTTCGAGCGCCCTGGCCGAGAACGCCGGGTCGCCGACCTCGCGCGCCGCGCCCGCCTGAAGGACCGTCACCGTCAGCGCGTGGCCGATCGAGTCGTGCAGCTCGCGCGCCAACAGGTTGCGCTCCAGCAGCCGTTCGGCGCGCAGCTCGGCCGCGGCCAGCCGATCCGCCGGTGACGGGCCCAACAGACGGATCGCCATGGCGAGTTGGAGGCGTCCCGCCCACACCACCAGCCAGCCGAGCCCGAACAGCAGCAGCGGCGACAGCAGCAGCCCCCACCGCGGGACGTCCCCGCCGGGCACCCGCACGCCGAACACCACCGGTTCCGGGCGCACGGCCAGGTCGAAGGCGGCGGCGGGCCCGAGGACCGAGGCGACGCCGACGACCCCGCCGAGGGCGAACCGCCCGATCAGCCAGGCCGCCGTGCGCCGCCGGTCGGCCCAGCCGCGGGCCGGTTCGACGGCGATGTCCTGCTCGCGCTCGGGGACCAGCAGCAGGCGCGCCTGCACACCCTCCGCGCGGCGCATCGCGGGTACCAGCGCGGAGAGCCCCAGCAGCGCGACGTCCACGGGCAGTGCCCGCACCAGCACCTCGCCGGGGCCGCGCCCCTCGATGCCCGGATAGATCATCAGCACCACGCCGGCGAAGATCCAGCCGATCAGCAGGTGCAGCCAGCGCGCGTAGGTGACGGCGCTCAGCAGGGGCGCGAGTATGCGGGGCATCGCGCCATCCTGCCAGGTCAGCGCCGTGCGCGGCCTCCCTCCCGGGAGGGAGGGCGGCCCCCTCCCCGGCGGGATCCGCCGGAGTGCCCGGATCGGGTCCCATGGACGACGTCGGCGCGGAACGGGAGAGAGGGAGGACGGCCGTGATCAAGGTGGAGGGCCTCACCAAAGAGTACGGCGGGACGCGGGTGGTGGACGGACTCGACTTCGAGGTCCGCCCCGGGGTGGTGACCGGCTTCCTCGGGCCCAACGGCGCGGGCAAGAGCACCACGATGCGGCTGATCCTCGGCCTCGACCGCCCGACCGCCGGCCGGGCCCTGGTCGACGGCCGCCCGTACGCCGAACTGGACGTCCCGCTGCGGCGGGTGGGCGCGCTGCTCGACGCGCACGCCCTGCACGGCGGCCGCACGGCGCGCGGACACCTGCGCTGGCTGGCCGCGAGCAACGGCCTGCCGGAGCGCCGGGTCGGCGAGGTGCTGGACCAGGTCGGCCTGGCCGACGCGGCCGGCCGGCGGATCCGCGGTTTCTCGCTCGGCATGCGCCAACGCCTGGGTGTGGCCGCCGCGTTGCTCGGCGACCCGCCGGTGCTGATGCTCGACGAGCCGGTGAACGGCCTCGACCCGGAGGGCATCCGCTGGATCCGCGCCCTGCTGCGCGCCCTGGCCGCCGAGGGCCGGGCGGTGCTGGTCTCCTCGCACCTGATGACGGAGATGGCGCTGACCGCCGACCACCTGGTGGTGATCGGCCGGGGCCGGCTGCTGGCCGACGCGGCGACCTCGGACGTCATCGAGCGCCACGGCCGGACCAGGATCCGGGTGCGGGCCGTCGACCCGGACGGGTTGGCGTCGCTGATGGACCGTTCGGGCCTGGACGCGCGGCGCGTGGGCGACGGCGCCTGGGAGGTCGCCGGCGCGGCGCCCGAGGAGCTCGCCGCCCTGGCGGCCGCCGAGGGGGTGGTGCTGTACGAGATCGCCGTCCAACAGGACTCCCTGGAGGAGGCGTTCCTGCGGATGACCGCCGACAGCGTCGAGTACCGGGCGGTGGCCGCGTGAGCACCGCGACCGCCCCCGCCACCGCCGTGCCGCTCCGGGCCGCTCTGCGCGCCGAGCGGATCAAGCTCACCACGCTGCGCTCGCTCTGGGTCACCCCGCTCGTCGCCCTGCTGCTCACCGTCGGCTTCGGCACCGCCGTCGCCGCCGTGGTCGGCACCAAGGACGACAGCTTCGCCGCCGACCCGGGCCTCGGCATCCACTACGGCCTCAACTTCGGCCAGGCGGCGCTGGTCTGCTTCGCCGTCCTGCTGCTCGGGCAGGAGTTCGGCACCCGCATGATCGACGTCTCGCTGACCGCCGTCCCGCACCGCGGCCGCCTCTACGGCGCCAAGCTCGCCCTCGGCGCGGCCGTCGCGCTCGGCGTCGGGCTGCTCGGGACGGCCGGTTCGCTCGCCGGCTACGCCGCGTTCGTGCCGGACGGCTGGGACGGTCCCGCCCTGGCGCGCAGCGTCGTCGCGGGGGCCCTGTACCCGGTGCTGCTGGTGGTGTTCTGCCTCGGCCTGACCGCCGTGCTGCGCAACCTCAGCGCGGCGATGGGCCTGCTGCTGCCGGGCGTCTTCCTGCTCTCCCCGCTGCTGTCGGGCATCCCGGGCGTGCGCGGCGTCGTGCAGTTCCTCCCGGACCGGGCGGGCCAGTACGCGCTGCGGTACGCCGACGACCCGCAGATGGCGTACGGACACTGGACCGGCCTGCTGGTCATGGCCCTGTGGGCGGCCGCGGCCGCGTACGGCGGCCTGCGCGGCCTGCGCCGTCACTCGGCCTGACGCCGCCCCAGCCATGGCGCGCACCCCGCCATGTGCAACTCGCGAGTTGCACATGGCGGCCGGAACGTGCGACCCTCGGGCAACGGATCGAGGAGGTTCACGACATGGTCGCCGACAGCATCGAGCGTGAGATCACCATCGCGGCACCCCGCGCACGGGTCTGGGAGGTGCTCACCCAGCCGGAGTTCCTGGGCAGTTGGTTCGGCACCGGCGCCCCCGCGCTGATCGACCCGCGCCCCGGCGGCCGCATCCTCCTGGACCACGGCGCGCACGGGCCGCTGCTTGCGCTGATCGAGCGGCTGGACCCGCCCGCCGTCTTCGCCTTCCGCTGGTCCCAGGGCCCCGCCGGCGAGGACCCGGCCGACGGCACCTCCACCCTGGTCACCTTCACCCTCAGCACCGAACCCGGCGACCACACCCGGCTGCGCATGGTGGAAAACGGCTTCGCCTCCCTCGCCTTTCCCCGGGAGGCGGTGCGCACCCGCTTCGACCGGAACGGCACCGGCTGGACCCGCAAGCTCACCGAACTCGCCTGCCACACCGAGCGCCTCACGCTCCGCCGGTGACGGCTGGCGAATGCCGGCCGAAGGACGACGGATTCGGACTCTGTTATCTTTCGGCAGTCAATCGTCGGCGGCCGGAAAAGAGGAGCGGGTCTTGGCCATAAACGGGAGAGTCGCCACCGTCCAGGGCTGGGAGAACGCGGAAGACCTCAAACCGGGAGACCGGCTTCTGGACGAATCGGGAAGGGCCGTGCCGGTCCTCTCGGTCGAGACCCGAATGGCCGACTCGACCTGCTACGCATTGACGTTCCGCGACGGAACCAGCATCACGGCCGACGGGGACCACCGCTGGCCGGTCCGCGAGTACAACGGGAAGTACCGCGATGTCGTGGCCTCCTCCGAGCAGCTGGCGCAGGCGGGGGTCACCCACTTCCGGCCCCTCACCACGGGGAGGACGAAGGCGGCCAAGGGTGACGTGGCCCGCTGGCGGACCGGGGCGACGCCGGCGCTCGACCTTCCCGCGACCGCCCTGCCGCTTCCCCCCTACCTCCTCGGATACTGGCTCGGCGACGGCGATTCCGACGGCCCTCGCATCACCATCGCGGATGACGACATTCCGTCCCTGGATGAATAGTGCGAGTCACTGGGCGCGCGCATAGTCTCGCGCCAACTGACGCACGGGCGGACGTTCCGGCTTCGATTCGACCTCGGCCGGCGGGCGAGCGGCGTCGAGGCCCTTCGGGAGTTGGGCGTGCTTCAGAACAAGCACATTCCCCGCACGGTGTTCCGGTCCTCGGAGGAGCAGCGCCGCGGAGTCCTCCAGGGGATTGTCGACAGCGACGGCTACATCGAATCCGGCACCAATCGCGTGGAGGTCTGCTTCACCTCGGAACGACTCGCACGGGACACCACGGAACTGATCCGCACGCTCGGCCTCTACCCCCGCCTCAGCGTCGGCGACGCGACCCTGAAGGGCCGGGTCGTCGGCTCGCGCTACCGGATCGTCTTCACGGCCTACCGGACCGACCGCGTCTCCCGACTGCCCCGAAAAGCGGACCGCCTCGGCCCCCAGGGCAAGGCGGTCCCCTATTCACGCGTGCGGACCATCACCGCCATCACCCCGGTGCCACCCGTGCCGGTGACCCATGTCCGCGTGTCCGATTCCGGCGGCACCTACCTCGCCGGGGACGGCCTGGTGCCCGTGCTGGACGACTGCTGACGGCTGACGGCTGACAGATTTCAAAATCTGTTATCTGTTATCTGTCATCTGAAAGTTGTCAGTCGTCATCTGTCAGCCGTCAGGTGTCGGTCGTCAGCCACGCAGCGCCGGGTGGTCCGCGACCACGGTGCAGCTGCCCGGGGCGATCTCCGTGAAGCCCGCGTCCTGGACCAGCGGCAGGCCGCTCGCCACCAGGTCCGCCCACGCCTCCGGCGTCGCGGTGCGGACGGCGAGCGCGAACCCGCTCGCCGCCCACTCCTTGCGGTGCGCCTCGTCCAGCCGCCACCAGGCGAGCTGGGCCGCGTGGCCGGTCTGCGCCATGGTCTTGCCGGCGCTCATCTCCAGCTCCGGGTTCAGCCAGAGCACCGGCACACCCGGCGCCGGGGCGTCGACGGGCGCGCCCTCCTCGAGGTCGGTGCCCGACACCTGCAGCTTGGCGAGCTCCTTCGGCCAGCCGTCCAGCGGGACCGGCGGGAAGACCCGCACCTCCGCCTCCCGGCCGCTCACCGTGATCCCGGGCAGCTCCCCGGCCCGGCGCCACTCGCCGCCGCGCGCCCGCCGGACGACCTTGCGGATCCGCGCGTCCTCCCAGGCCGCGACCCGCTCCGCCCACTCCCCCTCCGGCTCGGTGACCCGAGGGTCGGAGAGCATGGTCAGCACCGCGCGCGCCGAGGTCTCCAGCGCGTCGGTCCGCCCGGGCGGAGTCGCGCGCTCCAGCCGGACCACCAGCGGCAGCACGTACTGCGGCCGGGCGTCGCGGTCCTCGGGCGTCGGGTCGGGAACGGGGGCGTCGAACGGAGAAGTCACCCGACCAGCATGCCAGCCCCCGCCCCGCAGCTCAGCGCCGGTAGCCGCGCTGCGGGTCCCGCTCCTCCGCGTCGTCGTAGGTCAGGAACCAGCCCTCCGGGTGGGTGGCCGTCAGCAGCAGCTCGGCGCGCTGCTCCGCGGTCAGCTCCGGATCGCCGTCGTCCGGCCCGTAGACGCCGAACAGCTCGTCGTGGCAGCCGTCCCAGTCGTAGTCGTACAGGTCCGCCGGCAGGTCGCCCATCATGTCGGCGACCGACTCGGGCTGCGCGCCGAGCAGCGCCCGGGCGTCGACCAGCGCCATCCGCAGCGCGATCTCCTCCGCCAGGCAGCGCGGCAGCGGCCACTCGCCGAGCGCGAGGTCGTCGGCGAGGTCGTCGAAGGTGCGGGCCATGGCGCGGCGCCAGCTCCGGTGGAGGCGCCAGGTGCGCTGTGGCAGCCGCCCGAACACCGTCCAGTCGGCCTCCTCGCCGTCGGAGACCGGCTCGTCCTCGTGCTCGTCGAGGTCGTCGTACGCGGCGTCGGCCAGCCCGAGCAGCTGGGCGTGCAGCAGACAGGCGGTGCGCGGGGTGAGCGTCCAGTCGCCGGCCGCGCCGCCGCCCTCCTCCTCGTCGCCGTCCAGCGGGAACAGCTCGGCGAAGTCGGGCGCGAAGTCCTCGGTGACGCTGATCTCCAGCGTTCCGCCGATCGCCTCGACCCCCGGGATCGCCGCCACCAGCCGGTCCGGGTGGAGCAGCGCGCCGAGCGCCGCGTTGGCGTCCTCGGCCACCTCGCGCAGCAGCTCGCGGCGCTGCCCGGCCGGATCGATGCCCTCGAAGTCCAGTTCCTCCACGGCCGCGATGGCCGCGGCGCGCAACGCCGGCCAGTTCGTGATCCGCAGGCCCAGGACCACCGTCGCCTCGATCTCCTGCGCGCCGGAGTCCTCCGCCGCGCCCGGCCCCTGTGGATGATCGCTTCGCTCGCCCATGGGCCTACGGTACGGCTTTTCGGCCCGCCGATCACCGGTCTGTTCCGGCTACCCTACGCGTTCTCGCCGTTACCGCCCCACGCGTTCCCGCGCACGCCCCGCGCGCCTCTGTTCGACGACGTCCGATCCGCCCGGCAGGATAAGGCCATGGCAAACATCGACGAGTACGGCGGCGGCCAGCGCCCCGACGCCCAGGTCCTGGTAGTGACCACCAACGACATCCCCGGGTACCGGGTCGACCATGTGATCGGCGAGGTCTTCGGCCTGACCGTGCGCAGCCGGCACATCGGCAGCCAGATCGGCGCCTCGCTGAAGTCGCTGGTCGGCGGTGAGCTGCGCGGTCTGACGAAGACCCTGGTGGAGAGCCGCAACGAGGCGATGGAGCGGCTGGTCGAGCAGACCAAGGCGCGCGGCGGGAACGCGGTGCTGATGTTCCGCTTCGACGTCGCGGCGGCGGCGGACGTCGGCACCGAGGTCTGCGCCTACGGCACGGCCGTGGTGATCTCCCCGGCCACGACCTGACGCCGACGCCGACGGTCCGGGCGGCGGGCGCCGTACTTCGCGGCGGGCGGCGGGCGGCGGGCGGTCCGGGACGAGGGGTCCCGGGAACACCGACCGCCCGCCGGATGTTTCACGGGCGTGACTGTTTACGGTGCAACCACTTCCGGTGCGAACCCGTCCTCGGACGAGGGCCGCCGGGTCGACGTCCTGGTGATCGGCGCGGGCCAGGCGGGCCTGTCCGCCGCCTACCACCTGCGGCGCCGCGGCTTCGCGCCGCACCGCGCGGACACCGACGGCGGCTTCGTCGTCCTCGACGCCGACCCCGCCCCCGGCGGCGCCTGGGCGCACCGCTCGCCGTCCCTGCGGATGGCCACCGTGCACGGCTTCCACGACCTGCCCGACTTCGAACTCCCCGAACCCGACCCGAACGCCCCCGCGCGCGAGGTCGTCCCGGGGTACTTCGCGGCGTACGAGGCGCGGCACGCGCTCCCCGTCGTACGCCCCGTCAAGGTGCTGGCGGTGCGCTCCGCGTCGGCCCGCCCGGACGCCCGGCTGCTGGTCGAGACCGACTCCGGCACCTGGTCCACCCGGGCGCTGATCAACGCCACCGGCACCTGGACCCGCCCCTTCCTCCCCCACTACCCCGGCCGCTTCGGCGGGCGCCAGCTGCACTACGCCGCCTACCGGGGCCCGGAGGAGTTCACCGGCCGGCGGGTGCTGGTGGTCGGCGGCGGCGCCTCGGCGATCCAGGTGCTGTCGGAGGTCGCGGCGGTCGGCGAGACGGTCTGGGTCACCCGCACCCCGCCCGTCTACCACGACGGGCCGTTCAGCCCCGAGTACGGGCGCGCGGTGGTCGCCAAGGTCGAGGAGCGGGTCCGGCAGGGGTTGCCGGTGCGCAGCGTGGTGAGCGTGACCGGGCTCGGCCCGTCGGTCGCCTACCGCCGGGCCGAGGAACTGGGCGCGCTGCACCGCCGCCCGATGTTCGACCGCCTCACCGAACGCGGGGTCGCCTGGGGCGAGGAGGAGCTCGCCGTCGACGCGATCGTCTGGGCGACCGGGTTCCGCCCCGAGGTCGGCCACCTCGCCCCGCTCGGCCTGCGCTCCCCCGGCGGCGGGATCGCCCTCACCGGCACCCGCGCCACCGCCGACCCGCGCGTCCACCTGGTCGGCTTCGGGCCGTCCGCCAGCACCGTCGGCGCCAACCGGGCCGGCCGCGCGGCGGTCAACGGGATCGTGACGCTCCTCGGCGCGCCGTCCCCCGCCGAGGCCGCGGCGCCGGCCGCCACCGGCTGACGGATCGGCGGTACCGGCCGGCCCTCACCGCGCCGGTCAGCCGTCGTGGTGCGTGTCGGCCCAGGCACCCAGCTCCGCCACCGCCGTGTGCAGCGACTCCCCGAGGCCGGTCAGCGCGTACTCGACCCGGTACGGGGGCCCGGGAAGGGCGGTGCGCCTCACGTACCCCTCGGCTTCCAGCGTGCGCAGCGCGCGGGTCAGCACCCGGCGGCTCAGGTCGGCGACGGCACGGTCCAGCTCGTTGTAGCCGCGCGGACGTTCGGCGAGCAGGCAGATCAGCACCACGCTCCAGCGGTCCCCGATCCGGTGCAGGACCGCCGTCGCCGGGCACCGCGCGCGGTCCTGCGCGGTGACCGGTGCCGCGGCGCCCGCCCGAGCGCCGTCCGTGCCGGTGGAGTCCGTGCCGGTGGAACGGATGCCGGCGGAACGCGTGCCCGTGGAGTCCGTGCCGGTGGAGTCCGCGCCAGTGGACATGGATGTTCCCTCTTTCGACGACCCGCCGGCCACACCCATGATCGCCGCAAGACGCCGACACAGTCGAGGAGTTCACATGCTCGCAGTCACCGGGACGGCCGGACGGTTCGGCCGGCTGGCACTCACCGCGGTACTCGGCCTGGCCGCCCACCGGACCGAGGTGGTCGCCCTCACCCGCGATCCGGCCCGGGCCGACGCGGATCCGGACCGCCCCGACGTGCCCACCCGGCGGGCCGACTTCGCCCGCCCCGACACCCTCGCGGCCTCGCTGGCCGGGGTCCGGCGGCTGCTGCTGGTCAGCACCGAGCGCTCGCCCCAGCGGCTCCACCTGCACGCGGCGGCCGTCGAAGCGGCCGTCACCGCCGGGGTGGAGCACGTCGTCTACACCTCGGTGGTCCGCGCCGCCGACCCGGACAACCCCGTCCCCGAGGCCGCCGACCACCGCCGGACCGAGCTGCTGCTCGCCGGGTCCGGCCTGCCGCACACCGTCCTGCGGTTCAACGTCTGGCCGCAGATGCTGCTGCTCACCGGACTGGCCCGGCTCGCGGTCGCCCACGGCGAGCTGCCCAGCGGCGCCGCCGACGGCCGGGTCGGCTACATCACCCGGGAGGACACCGCCCGGGCCGCCGCCCGCGTCCTCACCGGGGCGGCCGGCGGCGGGGCCGGCGCCCGCACGGTCCTCGACGTGACCGGCCCGGGCCTGACCGACGCCGACGTCGCCGCCGCACTCACCGAGGCCACCGGACGGCCGGTGCGGCACCGCCCGGTGGCCGACGCGGACGTTCCCGGCGCGCTGACGGCCCTCGGCGTGCCCGCGCCGCTGGCGGCGGGCTGGGGCGAGAACGACCCGTTCCGGCGCCGGGGCTGGTTCGACGTCCCCGACGACGGCACCACGCGGCGGCTGCTCGGACGCGAACCCGTGACGCTCACCGGGTTCTTCGCCGCCCACCGCGCCGAACTGCTGGCGGGGACGCCGTGACGCGCCCGGCCAGGAGACCGGTCAACGGTCAGCGGTCGTAGTCGACCGTCACCTTGTCCGTCACCGGGCGGGCCTGGCAGGTGAGGACGTAGCCGGCCGCCAGCTCCTTCTCCTCCAGGGCGAAGTTGCGCCGCATCTCCACCTCGCCCTCCGTGACCAGGGCGCGGCAGGTGCCGCACACCCCGCCCTTGCAGGCGAACGGCAGGTCGGGGCGGGAGCGCTGCGCGCCGTCCAGGATGGAGCGGTCGCACGGCAGCGACAGGGTGCTGCCGCGCCCGTCCAGGACGACGGTGACCTCGCTGCGCGCCGCGCCGTCGGCCCCGCCGGCCGCGCCGGCCGGGGCGTCGTCCGCGCGCTCGGCGACCGGCTCGTCCTCGGCGTGGAACAGCTCCTGGTGCACCCGCTCCGCCGGGACGCCCAGGCCGGCCAGCAGTTCCTTCGCCCCGGCGACCATGCCGAACGGCCCGCAGAGCCACCAGTGGCCGATCGCCGCCGTGTCCACCAGCGCCGCCAGCAGCGCCGCGACCCGCTCCGGGTCCAGCCGGCCGCTGAGCAGTTCGGCGTCCCTGGTCTCCCGGGAGAGCACGTGGACCAGCTGGAAGCGGCCCAGGTAGCGGTCCTTCAGGTCGGCGAGCTCGTCGGCGAACATCACGGTGTCGCTGCGCCGGTTGCCGTAGAGCAGGGTCACCGTGGAGGTGCGGTCGGCGGCCAGCACGGAGGCCGCGATCGACACCATCGGCGTGATGCCGGAGCCGGCCGCCAGCAGCACGTGGTCGGCGGGCTCGGCGAGGTCCGGGGTGAACAGGCCGGACGGCGTGAGCACCTCGATCTCCTCCCCCGGCCGGGCGTCGCGCACCAGCCAGCGGGAGAACAGCCCGCCCGGCACCTCGCGCACGGCGATGCGCAGCGGGCCGCCGACGGGGGCGCAGATCGAGTACGAGCGGCGCTCGTCGACGCCGTCCACCACCCGGCGCAGCGTCAGCGTCTGCCCCGGCCGGAACGCGAACGCCTCCGTGAGCCCGTCCGGCACCGCGAAGGTCACCGCGACGGCGTCCTCGCAGAGCCGCTCCAGCCCGGCGATCCGCAGCGTGTGGAAGGTCGGACGGCGGGCGGGGCGCACGGCGGGCGGCTCCGCGGCGAGCTCTGCGGACACGTCCGCGGGCGGCTCCGCGGCGAGCTCTGCGGGCACCTCCGCGGGCACCTCCACGGCGAGCTCCCCGGACGGTTCCCCGGACAGTTCCGCGGACGGGACGGCGGCCATTCAGATCTCCTTGACGCGTTCGAAGGGCTCGCGGCAGTCCCGGCAGCGCCACAGCGCCTTGCAGGCGGTGGAGCCGAAGCGGGACAGCTCCTCGGTGTCGGTGCCGCCGCAGAGCGGGCAGGTGACGGGCGCCGGGGCGCCCGCGACGGCGGCGCGCCCGGCGGCCGCGGCGTCCACGAGCCGGGTCGGGCCGAGGCTCAGCGGTGTGCTCCCGCCGCCGGTACCCGCGCCGGCGCCCGGCCGGGGCGGGGCGATGCCGGCCTCCGCGAGCTTGCGCCGCCCCTCGGGGGTGATCAGGTCGGTCGACCAGGGCGGGTCCAGCCGCAGCCGGACCCTGACCTCCGCGAACCCGGCCGCGCGCAGCCGCCGGTCCACGTCGGCGGCCATCTCGGCGACCGCGGGGCAGCCCGAGTACGTCGGGGTGAGCCAGGCGGTCACCGTGCCGCCGTCCTCGGTGACCTCCGCCAGCACGCCCAGGTCGGCGAGGGTGAGCATGGGCAGCTCCGGGTCCGGCACGGCCGCCGCCACCGTCCAGGCCGCCCCGCTCGACGCGCGTGTCCCGGCCACGGCCGTCACCACGTCGCACCCGGGTGGGCGCGGGCCACCACCTGCAGCTCGGCGAGCAGCGGACCCAGTGCCTCGGTGTGCACCCCGTCCCGGCCGGCCCGGCCGCCGACGGCCGCCAGCCCCGGCGCGTCCGGCACCGTCAGCCCGGCCTCCGCGCACACCGCCGCCACCGAGCGCAGCACCGGCCCGCGCAGCGTCGCGGGGTCCACCCCGGCCCGCAGCTCCACCGGGTGCGCGGTGAACAGCTCCTCCAGCAGCGGCCACACCGCGTCCAGCCCGGCCTGCATCCGCGCGGCCGAGTACGGCGTGCCGTCGCCGAGCCGCAGCGTCCACGCCGTGGCGTACTCGCGGTGGTAGGCCAGCTCCTTCACCCCGCGCGCCGCGACCGCCGCCAGCACCGGGTCGGCGTGCCCGGCCAGCGCCTCGTACAGCGCGCCGCGGGCGGTGGCGAACAGCAGCAGGCGGGCGATGGAGTACGCGAAGTCCCCGTTCGGCGCCTCGACCAGGCGCACGTTGCGGAACTCGTGCTCCTCGCGCCAGTACGCCAGGTCGTCCTCGGTGCGCCCGGAGCCGTCCGCCTGCCCGGCCCGGGTGAGCAGCTGGCGGGCCTGGCCGAGCAGGTCGAGGCCGAGGTTGGCGAGCGCGACCTCCTCCTCCAGCTCCGGCGCGCGGGTGCACCACTCGATCAGCCGCTGGGCGAGGACGAGCGCGTCGTCGCCGAGCATCAGGCAGTAGGCCGCGAGGTCGGCGCCGTCCAGGCCGGGCGGCACGGCGGTGTCCACGCCGAGCAGCGGGTCGGCGAAGCCCGTGCCGTACGCCCAGCGGCCCTCGCCCTCGGGCCCGGGGGACGCCTCGGCGAGGCTCAGGTACACGTGGTCGTCGGTCACGTGGTCGTCGGTCATGGTTCGGCTGCTCCCGGTCAGATGTGCGGGACATCCTCGGGGATGTCGTAGAAGGTCGGGTGGCGGTAGACCTTGTCGCCGCTGGGCGCGAAGAAGGGGTCGCGCTCGTCCGGGGTGGAGGCGGTGATCGCGTCGGAGCGGACCACCCAGAGGCTGACGCCCTCGTTGCGGCGGGTGTAGAGGTCGCGGGCGGCGAGCAGGGCCATCCGGTCGTCGGACGCGTGCAGCGAGCCGACGTGCACGTGGTTCAGACCGCGCCGGGGGCGCACGAACACCTCGTAGAGCGGCCAGCCGGCCTTGGACTCGGTCACTTTCCGTTCTCCTGTTCCGCGTGCTGTCCGGCGTGCGCGTGCTGTCCCGCTTCCGTGCCCGTGCCGAGGCCCGCGCCGAGGCCCGCGCCGGCCTCGGCCTCGGCGCGGCGCTTGGCCGCGTACGCCGTGGCGGCCTCGCGCACCCACGCGCCGTCCTCGTGCGCGGCCCGCCGCCGTTCCATCCGCTCGGCGTTGCACGGGCCCTGGCCGTGGATGACCCGGGTCAGCTCCGACCAGTCCGGCTCGCCGAAGTCCCAGCCGCCGCGCTCCTCGTTCCAGCGCAGCTCGGGGTCGGGGAGCGTGACGCCGAGGTGCTCGGCCTGCGGGACCGTCATGTCGACGAAGCGCCGGCGCAGCTCGTCGTTGGTGTGCCGCTTGATCCGCCAGGCCATCGAGCGGGCGGTGTTCGGCGAGGCGGCGTCCGAGGGGCCGAACATCATCAGCGAGGGCCACCACCAGCGGTCCACCGCGTCCTGGACCATCCGGCGCTGGGCGTCGGTGCCGCGCATCAGCGTCATCAGCAGCTCGTAGCCCTGGCGCTGGTGGAACGACTCCTCCTTGCAGATCCGGACCATGGCGCGGGCGTACGGGCCGTAGCTGCAGCGGCAGAGCGGGACCTGGTTGCAGATCGCGGCGCCGTCGACCAGCCAGCCGATCACCCCGACGTCGGCGAAGGTGAGCGTCGGGTAGTTGAAGATCGACGAGTACTTCTGGCGGCCGGCGATCAGCTTCTCGGTGAGCTCGGCGCGGTCCACGCCGAGGGTCTCGGCGGCGGCGTACAGGTAGAGGCCGTGGCCGGCCTCGTCCTGGGCCTTGGCCAGCAGGATCGCCTTGCGTCGCAGGGAGGGGGCGCGGGTGAGCCAGTTGCCCTCGGGCTGCATGCCGATGATCTCGGAGTGCGCGTGCTGGGCGATCTGGCGGACGAGGGTGGCCCGGTAGGCGTCGGGCATCCAGTCGCGGGGCTCGATCCGCTGCTCCGCGGCGATGACGGCCTCGAACGCCTCCTCGGGCGACGCCCCGGGCCGCTCGGCCACCTCTGCTGTCACCACGGTCCCCTTTCGCTGGCTCTGTCCCCGCCCGGTCCCCGCCCGCCGCCGTCCTCTGCGGGGCGTCGGGCGTCGGCGGGTCGCCCCGGCCGCCGCCGGGGGCAACCGACCAACCGTTCGGTCGGTACTATTGTGCGCGGGGAGGGGTCGGCTGACAAGGGAGCGCCGCGCGCCGCCGGTGACGGGCGCCTCCGTCGGGGGCCGCCCGCCCGGCGGGACGGAAAACCGGTGGCCCGCGCGCGACGCCCGGACCAGACTCCCGGGCATGACACTGCACACGGACGAGATCCCGGCCGACGAGGACCTGGTTCGCGCCCTGCTGCGGGCGCAGCGGCCGGAGTGGGCCGGCCTCGCGCTGGCGCCGGCGGGTGCGGGCACGGACAACACCATGTACCGGCTCGGCGACGACCTGCTCGTCCGGCTGCCGCGCACCCCGGACGGTGCCCAGTCGCTGCACAAGGAGCAGGAGTGGCTTCCCCGGCTGGCCCCGCTGCTCGGGCGCGCCGTGCCCGCGCCCGTGCACCGCGGCGCGCCCGGCGCGGGGTTCCCGCTCGCCTGGTCGGTCTACCGCTGGATCGACGGCGCGGAGGCCGGGACGGCGAGCGTCGGGGACTGGGCGGCCTTCGGCGCCGACCTCGCGGCGTTCGTGCGGGAGCTGCACGGCCTCGACCTGATGGGCGCCACCCGCGCCGGCGACCTCAGTTGGTATCGGGGCGGCTCGCTGCGGGACGGCGAGGAGTGGGCCGGCCGGTGCCTGGCGGACTGCCGCGCGCTGGCGGGCCCGGGCACGGACCTCCCCGACGGAGGCGGGGGGCTCGACGTGGACGCGCTGGAGCGGCTGTGGCGGGCCGGGCTCGCGCTGCCGGACCCGTCCGGGCCGCACGTGTGGCTGCACGGCGACCTCAGGCCCACCAACCTGCTGGTCCGGGACGGGCGCCTGCACGCGGTCATCGACTTCGGCTGCCTGTCGGTCGGCCACCCGGACGCCGAGCATGCGGCCGTCTGGGACCTGCCGCCCGCGGCGCGCCGGGCCTACCGGGACGCGCTGGACCTCGACGGGCCGACCTGGACCCGGGCGCGCGCCTGGGCGATCGCGGTCGCCGCCAGTGGGGTGCCGTACTACTGGCACACCTATCCGGCGTTCGTCGCCGAGTGCCTGGCCCGCCTGCGGGCGATCCTCGCCGACGCCGCCGCGGGTCCCGGGTAGGCGGGTTCGGCTCGGGGCCGACGCAGCGCAGGCCGGCCTCAGCGCAGGGCGGTGCAGCGCAGGCCGGCGCGCCGGCCCCGGGCGGCGAGACGGTCGTCGCGCCGGCCCCGGGCGGCGAGACGGTCGATATGGAGAGGCCGCCGCCGAGGTGGCCGGTCTCGTGCTGGAGGCAGCGCGCCCTGCTCGCGCCCCACCGCGGGCACGGGCCGCGCGCGGGGACCCGGCCCGCGGTGGCGGTCACCCGGCTCTTCCCGCTGCTCGCGCACGCCGAGCGGGAACCGCAGACGCGCTGACGGACGGTGGTCGGCGGGTCCGGGGACCCGCCGACCACCGTCCCGACCGGCAGGTCGGCCCGCCGGCCGCGCGCTCAGCCCTCCGAACGGTCGCGCAGCCTCGGCAGCGGGACGGCCAGCAGCGCCGCCAGCAGGGCGATCCGCGGTGCCAGCTGGTCGATCCGGATGTGCTCGTGCCGGGCGTGCGCGCCCCCGCCGACGGCACCGAAGCCGTCGAGCGTGGGCAGTCCGCGCGAGCCCGGCAGGTTGGTGTCACCCGCGCCGCCCGCCGGACCGCCGTCCAGCCGCTGCCCGAGTGCCGCCGCGAGGGAACGGACGTGGCGCAGCAGCGGGTTGGCGGAGCGCTCGGGCCAGGCCGGGCGGCTGGACAGCACCTCGGTGCGGACCCGGGCGCCGGGCCGGAGCGCGGTCAGCCGGGCGAGGTCGTCGAGGGTGCGGCGCTGTGCCTCGGTGGTGGCGAAGCGCAGGCCGAGTTCGGCCTCGGCCCGGCCGGCGATGACGTTGGCGCGGCTGCCGCCGCTGATCCGGCCCGCGTTGAGCTCGGTGCCGGGCAGGCTGACCAGGCCTCGGACGGCCACCAGCTGGTCGACCAGTTCGTCGACCGCCGAGACTCCCTGGGCGGCGTCGTTGCCCGCGTGCGCCTCGCGTCCGGTGACGGTGAGCCGTACCCGGGTGGAGCCGCGGCGGGCGGTCTTGAGCCGGCCGTCCGGGTGCGGGGGTTCCAGGCCCAGGACGGCAGCGGCTCCGCGCAGTTGGCGTTCGACGAGCCGGCGGCCGTCGGGGCTGCCGACCTCCTCGTCGGAGACCACGACCAGCCGGACGGTGCGGTGCGGGCGTTGGCCGAGGTCGGCGAGGAGTGCGAACGCGCCTTCGAGGATGGCGAGTCCGCCCTTCATGTCGACCACGCCGGGCCCGCTGAGGGTGCCGTCGTGTTCGGTGACCGGCCAGTCGGTGAGGGTGCCGGCGGGCCAGACGGTGTCGTGGTGGCCGACCACGAGCAGGTGCGGCAGGCTCTCGTCCCGGCCGTCCCACTGGAGGACCAGGTGGTCACCGGCGGGGCCGGGCTCGCGCTGGACGGTGGCCCCGGTGGCACGGAAGCCGGCGGCCAACTCCTCGGCGAGGGCGTCCAGTCGGGGCGCGTCGCCGCTGGGGGATTCGATCCTGGCCAGGTCCGCGCAGCGTCTGCGGACGGCTCCGGCGAGGGTGCGGGCGCGGGTGGTGAGGGCCCGGGGCAGACCGGGGAGGGCGGCGGTGGGGCCGGATTGGCCCTCGCTGTCGGGGACGGCCGGAGCGTGGGGGGCCGCCGCGGTGGGTGGTGCGGCGGCGGGCGTGGGGGTGGCCGGGGCGAGGGCGGTTCGGGCGGTGCCGGGTCTGGTCGTGCCGGGCGCGGCCGCGCCGGGTGCGGCGTCGGCGGTCCTGGTCGGTTCGGCCGTGGTGACGGCGGAGGTGGTGACGGCGGTTACGGCGGAGGTGGCGGAGGTGGCGGAGGTGGCGGAGGTGGCGGCTACGGCGGGGGTGGTGCCGGGGGTGGTGCCGGTTCCGGTCGCGGGGGCGACGGTCGCCGCGGTGAGCGTGCCGGTGGTGGTGATGCTCTGCGTGGCGCTGCGGGTGGTGCCCTGGGTGGTGGCGGCAACGGCGGTGGGAGCGACGGCGGTCGCGGGGGCCGCCGGTGCGGTGGACGGGCGGACGGCTTGAGGACTCAACGCTCGCCTCCGCGGCCGCCGCCGGTATAGAGCGGCCGGGCGGGTCGGCCGGACCAGGTCGCCGGGCGGACGGGCCCGGCGGCAACGGCGGGACAGCGGAAGGGTCCCTCCGGTCCGCGTGCGCTGGAACGGCTGGGCGGCGTGTGTGGCATGTGCGTCCTCCTCGCTCGATCCGGTGGCCCCGATCGTCCCGGGGCCTCCGTGGACGGCGGCTTCCCTTGCGGCAGGCGCGGAACAGCGCACCACTGCAGGGAAGCCGAGATGTGAGCCTAGAAGAACCGTTCGGTTTCCTGCGAGGTGGCCCTGCTCCCAGCGTGCCGGGACCGGGATCCGCACCGGTGCGCGGGCCGCGGGACGCGGTCGGCGCACGGCGTGCGGTTCTGGCCCGGCGCGCGGACGCGATCGCCGGATCGCGCCCACTTCCACCATGGACCCGGGGCGGGGGTTCGGCAGCGCGGGACGCCAAGGCGCGCCTTTTCCAAGCCAGATGGGTGATGGCGGGTCGGTGGCGAGTACCGCGTGGCGCTGATCGGACCTGGTCGGGACGGGATGATTCGCTCCGAGAACGGGCGGACGGGGAACAGTCCGGACGGTACGGACCTCCGGTGGTCGTGAGCGGGCGACGGTCGGTCAGGCGGAGTCGTCCACCACGCCCGCGTCCCGGGCGAGCAACGCCGCCTGGACGCGGTTGCCGACGCCCAGTCCGGTGAGGATCCGGCTGACATGGGCCTTGACGGTGCTCTCGCGCATGCCGAGGGCGAGCGCGATCTCGGCGTTGGAGCGGCCGACGGCGAGTTCGCGCAGCACGTCGGTCTCGCGCGGGGTGAGCGCGGACAGCCTGCCCCGGGCGGCGACGGCCCGGGGTTCGCCGGTGCGGTGGTAGCGGTCGATGAGCCGGCGGGCGGCGGCGGGATGGAGCATCCCCTGTCCGCCGGCGACGACATGGACGGCACGGGCGATCTCGGCGGGCGGGGTGTCCTTGAGCAGGAAGCCGTCGGCGCCCGCGGCGAGTGCCCGGTAGACGTACTCGTCGAGGTCGAAGGTGGTGAGCGCGATGACGCGCGGACCGTCGGGCAGCTCGCGCAGCCGGCGGGTCGCGGCGATGCCGTCGAGCCGGGGCATCCGGATGTCCATGAGGGCGACGTCGACGCGGTGCCGTCCGGCGAGTTCGACGGCCTCCAGTCCGTCGGCCGCCTCGGCGACGACCGTGAGCTCGGGGTCCTGGGCGAGCAGGTCGACGAGCCCGAGCCGGACCAGTGCGTCGTCGTCGACGACCATCGTGCGGATCACATCGCCTCGCTCGGTGGGTTCGGGCCCGGATCCTGTGTCGGTGTCGAGGTCGGGATCGGGATCGGTGTCGGGGTCGGGGTCGGTTCGGGCGGTCGGGGGCTGGGGGCCGTCCGGTCGGGCGGTCGCGTCGGCGGGAGGACCGGTGGCCGGGGCGAGGCGGGGAGGCGCGCGGCGAGGCGGAAGCCGCCGGTGCCGTCGGGACCGGCGTCGAAGTACCCGCCGAGCGCGCCGACCCGTTCGCCGAGCCCGACCAGGCCGTAGCCGCCGCCCGTGCAGGCGCCGGAGGGGGCCGGGTCGCCCGCACCGTTGTGCACCTCGACCGTCGTCGCGGGCGCCCCGTACTGGACGCGGACGGTGACCGCCGCGGTGTGCGCGTACTTGCGTGCGTTGGTCAGCGCCTCCTGGACGACGCGGTGGACGGCCAGCCGGTGGGTGGTCGGGATGCTCTCCGGGTCTCCGGCGAGGGCGAGTTCGACGCGCTGGCCCGCGTCGGTGGCCTCGCCGACCAGTTCGGCGAGGTCGCGCAGGGCGGGCGCGGCGACGGGTCTGGGGTCCGGATGTCGGGAGAGCGGCGTGCTGTCGGGCGGCGGTGGTGGCTGGACGGGCGGAAGGGGTGGAGCGGGTGGACCGGGCGCGGGTGGTGGACCGGGGTGGTCCGGCGGGTAGGCGCGCAGGGCGCCGAGGACGTCCCGCAGGTCGTCGAGCGAGCGGGCCGCCGTCGCCCGGAGCAGTTCAAGCCGGTGGGTGAGGCGCTCGAGGTCGTCGGCCACGGTCCCGGCGCGGGCCTGGTCGCGCAGCACTCCGGTGTGCAGCACGAGGAGGCTGAGCCGGTGGGCGAGCACGTCGTGCATCTCGCGGGCGATCCGGGCGCGTTCGGCGGCCCGGGCCTGCTCGGCGCGCAGTTCGCGCTCGCGGCGCAGCGCGTCGACCTTGGCGTGCAGGGTACGGATCAGCGCGCGGCGGCCGTGCAGCCAGAGGCCGAGGGAGACGGCGGCGGCCTCGACCAGGAGTTGGGACCCGGTGATGCCGACCCAGTCGAGGACGGAGTCGGCGCGGACCGCGCTGAGCGCCGCCATCGCGGCGCCGGCGACGAAGGCCGGGACGGTGCGGCCCGTCGAGGCCAGGTGGAAGACGCTGAACAGGCCGGGGAAGGCGCGGTTGAGCAGCCCGCAGACGACGACGGGCAGCACCGCGGCGGCGACCGGGCGGCGGCGGGCGAGGAGGAGGGAGAGCGGGGCGAGGGCGGCACCGGCGATCCGCAGCGGGCGCAGCGGCAGGTCGTGATCGAGCCACTGGAAGACGGTCTCCTCGGCGGCGAGCACGAGGACGGTGGCGAGCAGGAGCGTCTCGATCAGCCGGTTCCGGCCCGGGGCGTACCAGCCGAGCGACGCGGCGCGACCGGGGCGCGGCTCCTGCGGCGGGCGGGCGGCCGGACGGGACAGGCGGGGTGTGCGGGGTGTGCGGGGTGTGCGTGTCAGGTGCTCGGCGGTCATCCGGTCCTCCCTCCCTCGGTGACTCAGGGCCCTGATGCTACGACGGGGCGGCGGGCCGTGGCCCCTGACGAACGGCCAATGGCGCCCTCGACTTTCGTCGGGGGTGCGGGCGGTCGGTCGGCCGATTCGGGGCGCCGGAGGCGTCCCTAGCTTCGGTGTCATGACGACCGATCAGCTCCACCCGGATCCTGTCCCCGACCCCGCTCCCCACCCCGCTCCCGCCGCCGCTGTCCGCCCCGATGCTCTGCCCGTCCCCCACGAGCCCCGGCCGGGCGGCGGCGAGGGCTGGTTCTTCCTCTCCGAGGCGCTGCGCACCTTCCGGCTGACCGGCGCGGTGGCGCCGAGCGGGGCGGACCTGGTGAACGCGCTGGTGGTTCCGGCGGCGAGCCGGCCGGACCGGCCGATCTCGGTGCTGGAGGTGGGGGCCGGGACGGGGGCGGTGACGCGCCGGCTGGCGCGGGTGCTGCGGGCGGGCGACCGGCTGCACGCGGTGGAGTCCAACCCCCGGTTCGTCCAACGACTGCGGACGGATCCGGAGTTGGCACGGCGCGGGCCGGAGCTGGGGCTGCGGGTGTCGGAGTGCCGGGTGCAGGACCTTCCGGAGTCCCGGGCGGCGGAGTCGGGAGCCGGCCCCGACGACGGCTCCGGACGGTACGACGTCATCGTCTCCGGCCTGCCGTTCACCAACTTCGAACCGGTGGAGGTCCAGCGCGTCCTCGACCTCTATCTGCGGCTGCTGGTGCCCGGCGGCGAACTGACGTACTTCTCCTACCTGGGGACGTCGGCGGCGCGGCTGCTGACGTCCGGGCCGCGCCGGGGGGCGCGGCACCGGGCGGTGGTGCGGCTGCTGCGGCGGTTCGAGAGGGAGTACGGGCTGGGGAGCCGGACGGCGTGGCGAAACGTTCCGCCGGCCCGGGCGTACCTGCTGCGCGCACCGGGCGGCCACCGGCACGCGGCGGCAGGCGGCGGGGCTTCGGCAGGCGGTGCGCCGGGAGCCGCCCGATGATGGACCGGGGCCGCCGGCCGCGGCCCCGTGGCGAGCAGTGAGGGAGTCCGCGATGACGGTCACGATCCGTGACGCCGAGGGCGCCGCCCGGTTCGAGGCCCGGGTGGGCGACACCCTGGCCGGGTTCGCGGAGTACCTGCGCGGCGACGGCCTGGTGGTGTACCCGCACACGGTGGTCGAGCCGGCGTACGAGGGGCAGGGCATCGGCGGGACGCTGGCGCGGGCGGCGCTGGACGACGCGCGGACACGGGGGCTGGCGGTGCTGGCGACGTGCCCGTTCATCAAGGCGTGGATGCTGCGGCACCCCGAGTACCTCGATCTGGCGTACGAGAACCGGAGCCGGGTGACCGACTGACGGCGGGGGCGGGGTCCGGCCGCTGACAAATGACAGCTGACAGATTTCAGATGACAGATAACAGATGACAGATTTTGAAATCTGTCAGCGCCGGGTGCACCCTGGAACCATGCCCACCACCTCTCCCCTCCCCCGCATCCCCCGGCGCGCGCTCGGCGCCGCCGGCCCGACCGCCTCCGCCCTCGGCCTCGGCTGCATGGGCATGTCCGACCTCTACGGCCCCGCCGACGAGGCCGAGAGCATCGCCACCGTCCACGCCGCCCTCGACGCGGGCATCACCCTGCTCGACACCGGCGACTTCTACGGCATGGGCCACAACGAGCTGCTGATCCACGACGCCCTGCGCGGCCGCGACCGCGAGAACGTCCTCATCAGCGTGAAGTTCGGCGCCCAGCGCGCCCCGGACGGCCAGTGGCTCGGCTACGACGCCCGCCCGGCCGCCGTGAAGACCGCGCTCGCCTACACGCTGCGCCGCCTGCGCACCGACCACGTCGACATCTACCGCCCGGCCCGGCTGGACCCGGCCGTGCCGATCGAGGAGACCGTCGGCGCGATCGCCGAACTGGTGCAGGCCGGCCACGTCCGCCACATCGGCCTCTCCGAGGTCGGCGCCGACACCCTGCGCCGCGCCGCCGCCGTCCACCCGATCAGCGACCTCCAGTTCGAGTACTCGCTGCTCTCGCGCTCCGCCGAGGCCGAGATCCTGCCCACCGCCCGCGAGCTGGGCATCGGCGTCACCGCCTACGGCGTGCTCTCGCGCGGCCTGCTCAGCGGCCACTGGCAGGGCGACCGCCAGCTGTCCGGCAGCGACTTCCGCGGCCACAGCCCCCGCTTCCAGGGCGACAACCTCGCCCACAACCTCCGCCTGGTCGAGGCCCTGCGCGCGGTCGCCGCCCAGCGGGACGCCACGGTCGCGCAGATCGCGATCGCCTGGGTCGCCTCGCGCGGCGAGGACGTCGTCCCGCTGGTCGGCGCCCGCCGCCGCGACCGGCTCACCGAGGCGCTCGGCGCCCTGGACGTCGCCCTCACCGAGGCCGACCTCGCGGCCATCGAGGCGGCGGTCCCCGCCGGGTCCGCGGCCGGGGAGCGGTACGCTGCCGCCCAGATGGCCCATCTCGACAGCGAGCGCTGAGCCGCGGGGTCCCGCCCGCGGCACGCACCCGCCGCCCACGGGCCGTCCGCACCCGCACCACCCGCCGACGGCCGCCACCCGGCCGGCCGCCCGCCCGCCGCACCCGGCGGGCGGACGCCTCACCCGTTAGGACGAACCGCCCCGTGGCCACGGACAGCGCACTCACCACCGAACAGATCCTGGCCGCGACGGAGGACGTCCTCAGGCGGTTCGGCCCGACGAAGGCCACCGTCGTCGACGTCGCCCGCACCCTCGGCGTCAGCCACGGCAGCGTCTACCGCTTCTTCCCCAGCAAGGCGGCGCTGCGCGAGGCCGTCACCCAGCGCTGGCTCGCCCAGGCCCACGACGACCTGCGCTTCATCGCCATCGAGCCCGGCCCGGCCGCCGAGCGCCTGCACCGTTGGCTGACCACGCTGTTCGCCGCCAAGCGCCGCAAGGCCCTCGACGACCCGCAGCTCTTCGCGACCTACATGACGCTGGTCGGCGAGGCGAGCCACGTCGTCGACGCCCACCTGCAGACGCTGATCGACCAGATCGCGCAGATCGTCCAGGACGGCATCGAGAAGGGGGACTTCCGGCACACCCCGATCGTCTCGACCTCCCGCGCGGTGTTCGAGGCGACCGCCCACTTCCACGACCCCGCCCACGCCACCGGCTGGTCCGACCCGGCGGCCGAGGACCGGTTCGAGGCCGTCTGGAAGCTCGTCCTCCGCGGCCTGGCCGCCGACGCCTGACGGCCTCCCGCCCACCCCCGGCCCGGCGAAAGCCGCTCGCCCGCCCCGCCCCCGACAGCCTGCACGGCCCCGCCCTCGGCGACGCGTTCGGCGACCGCTGGTTCGCCGTCCCCGTCGACGAGGCCCCCACCGCGCTCGCGGCCCGGCCGGCCCGCCCCGCGCCCTGGCGCTGGCCCTGGCCCTGACGCTGGCACTGGCCCTGGCACTGGCACTGGCACTGGACGGACGACACCGCCATGGCGATCGTCCTGGTCCGCCACCTGCGCACCCACGGCGAAGTCCACCAGGACGCGCCGGCCCGGGAGTTCGCCGCCGAGTACACCCGCGGGCACGGGCGCACGTACGGCCCGTCGATGCACCGCGTGCTGCGCGGGATCCGGGCCGGCGCCGACCGGCGCGCGGTCACCTCGGGCCAGTTCGAGGGCCAGGGCTCGTAGGGGAACGGCGCTGCGACGCGGGTGGCGCCGCTCGGCGCCTGGTTCGCCGACGACCTCGACACCGTCGCCCGCCGGGCCGAACTCCAGGCCCGCACCACGCACTTCCACCCGGAAGCGGTCACCGGGGTGGTCGCCGTCGCCCTGGCGGCCGCGCTCGCCGCCCGTCCGGGGTCAGGGCGCGCCCGCGCGGGCCGAGTTGCTCGACGAGATCGCCGGCCGGCCCGCGGACAGCGACGTGCGCTCCGGTCTGCGGATCGCCGCCCGGCTGCCCGACGGCACCACGGTGCGGCACGCGGCGCACGTCCTCGGCTCCGGGCTCCTGATCTCCGCGCCGGACACCGTGCCGTTCGCCCTGTGGTCCGCCGCCGGGCATCCGGACTCGCTGCCGGACGCCCTCTGGCACACCCTGGAGGGCTGGGGCGACATGGACACCACCACCGCCATCGCCGGCGGCGTGGTCGCCGCCCGCACCGGCCTGGCCGGCGTGCCCGCCTCCTGGTCGGCCGCCCGCGAAGCCCTGCCGCCCGACCTGCCGCTCACCTGAGCCGGGGCGCCCACCCGGTCCGGGCGCCCCGCCCCCTCCCGTCCTCAGTTCCGGGAGTGGCCGAACACGATCCGGTAGAGGACCAGCAGCACCAGCGCCCCGCCGATCGCGGACGCCCAGGTCGCCAGGTCGAAGAAGTGGGCCGTCACCGGGCGGTGCAGGAACTTCGAGGAGATCCAGCCGCCGACGAACGAACCGGCGACGCCGATCAGGGTGGTCACCACCAGGCCGCCCGGGTCCCGGCCCGGCAGCAGCAGCTTGGCCAGGGCCCCGGCCACCAGGCCCAGCACGATCCATGCGACGAAGCTCATCCGTGTCCTCCCGCCCTTCGCACCGTACGGCGGCCCCGTGCACGCCGTACTGCCTGCGAGGACGCCGCACCGCCGGCCGGCGGTTCCCGCCCTCCCGCCCCGGCTGCGGGAGCGGCCGGCGTGGCGCCCTTCTCCGCTCCCGACTACCCCGTGATACTGCGGACATGCGCATCCCGATCGCCACCGCGGCCTCGCGGGGCGAGGCCGCCCCCTTCACGAAGGGCCCCCGATGACATCGCGACCCGGTCGACGCCAGGTGCTCGGCGGGGCGGCCGGGGCCGCTCTGACGGCCGTACTCCCCACCGGGGGGCGGGCCTTGGCGCAGGGTCCGGCGGGCGGGCCCGGCCTCGCCGGCCGGCTGCGGGCGCTCGAACGGGCGCATGCGGCGCGGCTGGGGGTCTTCGCCCGTGACACGGCCACCGGCAGGACGGTGGCGTACCGGGCGGACGAACTCTTCCCGATGTGCTCGACGTTCAAGACGATCGCCGTGGCCGCGGTGCTCCGGGACCTCGACCACGACGGCACGTTCCTCGCCGAGCGCATCCGCTACACCGCGCCGGACGTCACGAACGCGGGCCACGCACCGGTCACGGGCCTGCCCGCGAACCTCGAAGGCGGCATGACCGTCGAGGAGTTGTGCGCGGCGGCCATCACGTACAGCGACAACGCCGCCGCCAACCTCCTGCTGCGCGAACTCGGCGGCCCGACGGCGGTCACCCGCTTCTGCCGCTCCGTCGGCGACCACGTGACCCGGCTCGACCGCTGGGAGCCCGCGCTCAACTCCGCGGAGCCCGACCGGATCACCGACACCACCACCCCGCGCGCCATCGCCCGCACCTACGCCCGCCTCACCGTCGGGAACGCCCTCGCGGCCCCCGATCGCCACCGGCTGACCGGCTGGCTGCTGGCCAACACGACGGGCGCCGACCGCCTGCGCGCCGGCCTGCCGGAGCACTGGAGCGTCGCGGAGAAGACCGGCACCGGCGGCTACGGCACCACCAACGACGTCGGCACCACCTGGCCGCCCCACCGGGGCCCGATCACCCTCGCCGTCCTGTCCACCAAGCCCGACCCCGCCGCACCCGCCGACGAGCCCCTGCTCGCCGCGACGGCCGCACTGCTCGCGACCGCCCTGGCCTGACCGTCCGCCCGCACCGACGCCGGGGCGGGCGGAATCCGAGGGGGAGTCGGAGGTCAACGGCCCTCGCGGGCGAGGCGGTAGGGCCCCAGGTAGTAGGAGAGCGCCGCGTGCGACGGGCCGTCGCAGATCTCGCCGCCGACCAGGAGCCCGACCACCTCGGCCTCGGTCAACCACTCCACGCGGGCGGCCTCGGAGGTGTCCCGCGGTTCGCCGATCCGGCGGCAGGCGGTCACGTGGTAGCTCCGGAAATGGGCGTCGCTGATGCCCGCCATGGCGTCGTACTCGGTCATCAGCTCGACCTTCCCGGGCCGCCAACCGGTCTCCTCCTCCACCTCACGGGCGATGGCGGCGGCCGGCTCCTCGCCGGGCTCCGCCCAGCCGGCCGGGACCTCCCAGCCCCATCGGCCGGTGATGAAGCGGTGCCGGTGGATCAGCAGGAAGCGCCCGTGCTCGTCGGTGACGACCGCCGAGGTGGAGGCGCGGGGCATCCGGACGACGTGGTGCTCGATCCGGCCGACGCCGGGGATGTCCACGTCGTCGAGCCACAGCTCGACCCACGGCGAGCCGTACACCTGCCGACGGCCATGGACCCGCCACCGCGATCCCGTCACCGGATCCTCCTCATGTCCGTGCGCGCCCCGTGCGTGCGCGCCGGTGCCCGCCGACTCTCCCACGCCCGCGCTGTCGGTGGCGCGTGGTATCCATGGGCCCGTGGACACGGAACACGCCGATCCTCGTGAGCTCGCCGCGCTCCGGGCGGCCTTCGGCTTCGGTGCGGCGGGCCGGCCAGCGCTGGGCTGGGGCGCGGTGCGCGCCTTCGAGGCGAAGCACGGCGTCGTGCTGCCCGAGCCGTACCGGACGTTCGTCGCGGAGGTCGCGGACGGGGCCGAGGCCGGACCGCCGGCGTACGGGCTGGTGGGGCCGGCCGAGCCGCCACGCGGCCGGGCCGCCGGCCGGCCGGCGCGTGAGCTCGGCCGGCCGTTCCCGTTGACCTCGGCGTGGGTGTGGGAGGACGACCCGCGGCCCGCCGAGGAGATCGACCCGCTCGTCGACCGTGTCCTCGACCACGGTTCGGTCGTGCTGGGGACCGAGGGCTGCGGCGTCCACTGGCACCTCGTCGTCACCGGCCCGCACCGGGGGCACGTCTGGAGCATCGGCGGGGAGGGCGCGGTGCCCTTCGGCGCGGAGTTCGGCTCCACCACCGCCGGGCCGGGCTTCGCCGGATGGGTGGCGCACTGGGCCGCCGGAAGGCCGTGGTTCAACCGGTGACGCGCAGGGCGGGGACGATGTCGGTGCCGTAGGCGTCGATGGTGGGTTCGACGGCGTCGTGCATGGCGTAGACGGCGAACTGGTCGACGCCCAGGGCGCGGAGGTGTTCGAGGCGGGCGAGGTGGGCGGCCGGGGGGCCGATCAGGCAGAAGCGGTCGACGATCTCGTCGGGGACGAAGGCGGTGTCGGGGTTCCCGGCGCGGCCGTGGTGGCTGTAGTCGTAGCCCTGGCGGCCCTTGATGTAGTCGGTGAGGGCGTCGGGGACGAGGCCGGAGTGCTCGCCGTAGTGGCGGACGAGGTCGGCGACGTGGTTGCCGACCATGCCGCCGAACCAGCGGCACTGCTCGCGGGCGTGGGCGAGGGCGGCCGGGGAGTCGTCGGCGGTGACGTAGGCGGGGGCGGCGACGCAGACGGTGAGCGCGTCGGGGTCGCGGCCGGCCTCGGCGGCGGCGCGGCGCACGGCCTTGACCATGTACTCGGTGAGGAAGGGGTCGGCGAGCTGGAGGATGAAGCCGTCGGCCTGGCGGCCGGTCAGGGCGAGCGCCTTGGGGCCGTAGGCGCCCATCCAGACCGGCAGCGCGGCGCCCTCGCCGACCCAGGGCAGGTGCATCTCGGTGCCGTCGACCTCGGTGGTGCGGCCCTCGGCGAGTTCCTTGATGGCGTGCATGGCCCGGGAGAGCCGCTCCAGGGTGGCGGGCTGGCGGCCGGCGACGCGCATGGCGGAGTCGCCGCGCCCGATGCCGCAGACGGTCCGGTTGCCGTACATGTCGTTGAGGGTGGCGAACAGGGAGGCGGTGACCTCCCAGGTGCGGGTGGAGGGGTTGGTGACCATCGGGCCGACGGTGAGGGTGGTGGTCTCGGCGAGGATCCGGCTGTAGATGACGAAGGGCTCCTGCCACAGGACGCAGGAGTCGAAGGTCCAGCCGTGGCTGAAGCCGGCCCGTTCGGCGCGGACCATCCGGTCGACGAGCAGGCGGGCGGGCGGGTCGGTCTGCAGCACGAGGCCGATGTCCATGGAGGGCTCCGGGAGGGGAAGGGAGAGGAGGGGCGGCTTCAGCCGAGGTACTGGCAGGTGTCGCGGCGCAGGAAGGTGCCGTGGCCGGCCCGGCCGAGCCAGGTGCCGTGGTCGAGCACGACGGTGCCCCGGGAGAGGACGGTGCGGGCGCGGCCGGTGAGGGTGCGCCCCTCGTACGCCGAGTAGTCGACGTTCATGTGGTGGGTGGCGGCGGAGACGGTCTGCACGGCGGTCGGGTCGTAGACGACCACGTCGGCGTCGGCGCCGGGGGCGAGGGTGCCCTTGCGGGGGTGCAGGCCGAACATCCGGGCCGGGGTGGTGCAGGCGAGTTCGATCCAGCGGCGGCGGCTGAGGTGTCCGTCGACGACGGCCTGGTGGAGGAGGTCCATCCGGTTCTCCACGCCGGGCAGGCCGTTGGGGATCTTCGAGAAGTCGCCGCGGCCGAGCTCCTTCTGGCCGGTGTAGCAGAACGGGCAGTGGTCGGTGGAGACCACCTGGAGGTCGTTGGTGCGCAGCCCGCGCCAGAGGGCCGCCTGGTGCTCGCGGGGGCGCAGCGGGGTGCTGCACACGTACTTGGCGCCCTCGAAGCCGTCGTCGCCCTCCTCGGCGAGGTCGTCCGTGGAGAGGAAGAGGTACTGGGGGCAGGTCTCGCCGAAGACGGGGTGGCCGTCGTCGCGGGCGCGGGCGAGTTCGGCGAGCGCGGAGGCGGCGGAGACGTGGACGACGTAGAGCGGGCTGCCGGCGACCTGGGCGAGTCTGATGGCGCGGTGGGTGGCCTCGGCCTCCAGCAGTTCGCGGCGGACCTCGCCGTGGTACCGGGGCGCGGTGCGGCCGGCGGCGAGGGCCTGTTCGACGAGGACGTCGATGGCGATGCCGTTCTCGGCGTGCATCATGATCAGGCCGCCGTTGGCGGCGCCGCGCTGCATGGCGCGCAGGATGCGTCCGTCGTCGCTGTAGAAGACGCCGGGGTAGGCCATGAACAGTTTGAAGGAGGTGGACTCGCCGGAGTCGACGAGGGCGTCCATCTCCTTGAGGACGGCGTCGGTGACGTCGGAGACGATGGTGTGGAAGGCGTAGTCGATCGCGCAGTTGCCCTCGGCCTTGGCGTGCCAGGTGTCCAGGCCCTCGCGCAGGCTGCCGCCGACGGGCTGGACGGCGAAGTCGACGATGGTGGTGGTGCCGCCCCAGGCGGCGGCGCGGGTGCCGGTCTCGAAGGTGTCGGAGGCGTGGGTGCCGCCGAACGGGAGCTCCATGTGGGTGTGGACGTCGACGCCGCCCGGGATGACGTAGTGGCCGGCGGCGTCGATGACGGTGTCGGCGGTCCAGGAGAGGGCGGCCTGGCTGCCGGTGGCGGCGAGGGCGGCGATCCGTTCGCCCTCGATGAGGACGTCGGCGCGCAGTTCCTCGGTGGCGGTGACGACGAGTCCGCCGCGGATGGCGGTGCGGCGCGGTGCGGTGGCGGTCACGGGGTCGGCCTCCTCACGCCTCGGTCAGCGGGCCGTAGGCCTCGGGGCGGCGGTCGCGGTAGAACGCCCACTGCCGGCGGACCTGTTCGATGAGGTCGAGGTCGAGGTCGCGCACGACGAGTTCCTCCTCCTTGTCGGAGGCGACGTCGCCGACGAACTGCCCGCGCGGGTCGACGAAGTAGGAGGTGCCGTAGAAGTCGTTGTCGCCGTACTCCTCGGTGCCGACGCGGTTGATGGCGGCGACGTAGTAGGCGTTGGCGACGGCGGCGGCCGGCTGTTCGAGCTGCCAGAGGTAGGCGGAGAGGCTGCGGCTGGTCGCGGAGGGGTTGTAGACGATCTGTGCGCCGGCCAGGCCCAGGGCGCGCCAGCCCTCGGGGAAGTGCCGGTCGTAGCAGATGTAGACGCCGACCTTGCCGACGGCGGTGTCGAAGACCGGCCAGCCGAGGTTGCCGGGCTTGAAGTAGTACTTCTCCCAGAAGCCCTTGACCTGCGGGATGTGGTGCTTGCGGTACTTGCCGAGGTAGCGGCCGTCGGCGTCGATCACGGCGGCGGTGTTGTAGTAGACGCCGGGCTGCTCCTCCTCGTAGACGGGGACGACGAGGACGAGGCCGAGTTCGCGGGCGAGGTCGCTCATCCGGCGCACGGTGGGACCGTCGGGGACGGGCTCGGCCCAGCGGTAGTGCTCGGGCTCCTGGACCTGGCAGAAGTACGGGGCGTTGAAGACCTCCTGGAAGCCGAGGATCTTCGCGCCCCGGGCGGCGGCCTCGCGGGCGTGGCGCTCGTGGAGGGCGATCATGCTCTCCTGGTCGCCGGTCCAGCGGGCCTGGACGAGGGCGGCACGGACGATCTGCGACATGGGTACCTCCGCAACTCCGCGGCCCGTCCCGGGGGCGGGCCCGCGGTTCGAGGGTCGGCGGGCGGTGCTGCCTGCGGTGGATGTCTTCGTGCGGTCTGTGCGCGGTCTACGTGCGTAGAGGGCGGGTGCCTCGACGGTAGGCCCGGCCTCGGTCGCCTGACAATACGTCGGACGCGACGCGGCCGGGGCGATCCGGCGGCGCGGACACGCGGGGCCCTCAGGGCGGGATGAATCGATGGGATGAAACGGTCATCTACCCCGAGAGTGCGCTCCTTACTCATTCGGGTGAATCCAGGAGCGGAACGGCGTGGTTCGGGGCAGGAAGCCGGTGACACACGACGGTCGGTAGGGGGTGATGGACGGATGGTGACGGCCGACGGGGTGCGGGCGGCGGCACGGGTGCCCGCCTGGGGCGGGGTGCTGCTCGGGGTCGGGGTGCCGCTGCCGGCGCTGCTCGGGTGGCTGCTGTTCGTCCGCCGGACGCCCGCCGGGCAGGGCGCGCTGGACGTCCGGCTCCAGCTGGCCGGCTCGCGGGCCGCCGCCGAGGCCGTGCTCGCCGGGCGGGCCCCGGCCTTCCGCGCCTCGCTGGACGCCGACCTCTGGCTGATCGGCGGCCTCGCGGTGACGCTGGCGGCGGCCGGACTGCTCGGGGCGTACGTCTTCACCCGGGCGCACTGGCGGCGGACCGCCCTCGTCGCCGGCCTCGCCGGGGTGCTGGCCGGCGGCTGCGACCTGGCCGAGGACGTCCTGCTGGGCGTCGGCCTCGGCCGCGCCGGCCCCGGACCGGCGGGCGGGGACGCGCCGTTCGCCGCGGCGGCCGCGTTCGCCATCGTCAAGTGGCTGCTGCTGGCGCCCGCGGGCGCGGTCGCGGTCGTCGTCTGCGCCGCCACCGTGCACCGGGCGGTGCGCGCCCTGCTGCCCCGGCCGCCGGAGGAGGAGGGCGGCGGGGACGCCGGGGCGGGGCCGGCGCTGATCCCGCCGTGGCCGGTGGCGACCGCGCGGGGCGGGCGGTGGCCGCCCGGACCCCGGGCCCACGGGCCGCTCGCCCGGCACGCCCGCTGGCGCAACGCCGCCCGGGTGCCGCCCGGGCGCGAGCACGCCCGGCTCGGCTTCTGCGTCTCCGGCGGCGGCATCCGCTCGGCCTGCGTCACCCTCGGCGCGCTGCAGGCGCTGCGCCCCTGGCTGAAACAGGCCCGCTACCTGGTCGCCGTCTCCGGCGGCGGGTACACCGTCGGCGCGATGCAGCTGGCGCTCGGCGACTCCGCGCCCGGCGGCCCGGTCCGGACCCGCTCTGGGCTGGACGCCGACACCGTGCTCGAACCGGGCTCGCCCGAGGAGGACCACCTGCGGCGCCACTCCAAGTACCTGGCGGACGGCGCGGGCGAGTGGCTGGTGGCGCTCGGCACGCTGCTGCGCGGGCTGGTCGCGGCGCTCTCCCTGCTGCTCGCCACCGTCCTGGTGCTGGGCCTGGGGCTGAGCCGGTGCTACCACCTCGTCCCGCTCGCCGACCTGGACGGGCCGCCGTCGGTGCGCACCCCCGCCCTGTTCGCCCTCGCCGGGCTGCTGGCCACCGCCGTCACCGGGTGGCTGCTGTGGCTGCTCACCTTCTCCTGGCTCGGCTGGAACACCCTGCTGCCGCGCGTCCTGCGCCGCCTCTCGCACGGCGCGCTCGCGCTGGCGGCGCTGACCGCCGTCGGCGTGCTGGCCGTGCCCGGCCTGGCGTGGGGCGCGGTCGCGCTGCAGCGCGCGCTCGCGGTCGGGGCCCGGCAGACCGGGGCCGGCATCAGCCTCACCGTGCTGCTCAGCTACGTGGCGCTGCTGCTGGGCATCCTCTGGCACGGCCGGCACGCCATCGAACAGGGCGCGGCGGTGCTCGGCGGGGTGCTGCGCGAGGTGCGGCGCGGCGCCGGGGTGCGGCGGCCCGGCGGCCTCACCGGGCGGATCACCGAGTACCTGGTGCTCTGGTCGGCGCTCACCGCGCTCACCTCGGGCACGCTGCTCACCTTCGGCTGGGCGGTGGCCACCGGGCACGCCTGGCCGGGCGCGCTCCAGGTGCTGCTGCCGCTGGTCCTGGTGACGGTGGGGCTCAACCTCGACCAGACCTGGATGGGCCTGCACCCCTTCTACCGGCGGCGGCTGGCCTCGGCCTTCGCCGTCCGGCGGGTGGTGGAGGGCGGGGGCGCGGGCGACGCGGGCGACGCGGGCGGCGGCGATGCCGGCGAGGGCGCGGGTGACGGGGCCGAGGGGGCGACCGGGGAGGTGCTGGCCCGGCCGTTCCACTTCTTCCGCGAGCAGACCCGGCTCAGCCACTACGGCGCCCGGCGGCCCGACTTCCCGCAGGTGATCTTCGCGGCGGCGGCGAACCTCTCGGGGAGCGCGCGCACGCCGCCCGGCCGGCGGGCGGTGTCGTTCACCTTCTCCCACGACTACGTCGGCGGGCCGGACGTCGGCTACGCGCGCACCGACCTGTTGGAGCGGCGAACCCGGCGGCACATCGCCAGGGACCTCACCGTGCAGTCCGCGATGGCCGTCTCCGGTGCGGCGTTCTCCTCCGCGATGGGCCGCCGCTCGCGCGCCTACCAGGGGCTGTTCGCGGTGACCAACGCGCGGCTGGGCACCTGGCTGCCCAATCCGGCGGCGCTCGCCCCGCTCTGGGCCGCCGACCGGGACTGGCGGTACGCGCCGCAGCCCGCCGTGCGGCGGCTCTCCTACCAGCTGCGGGAGGCCTGCGGGCGGTACCCGATGGACGCGCGGTTCCTGCTCACCACCGACGGCGGGCACTACGAGAACCTCGGCCTGGTCGAGCTGCTGCGCCACGGCGTGCGGACGGCGGTGTGCGTCGACGCGAGCGGTGACTCCGCCTTCGCGGGCGCGCTCGCGGCGGCGATCACCCTGGCGCGGGAGGAACTGGGCATCGCCATCACGCTGCGCGAGCCGGAGCTGCTGATCCCGGGCAGCGCCGGAGGCGGAAGCGGGGGCGGGAGCACGCCCGGTGGGAGCGGCCAGCCGCCGTTGCGCGGTCTGGCGGCGCGGCTGGCCGACCGGCTGTCCGCACGGGCGGTGGTGGTCGGCGACATCGTGTACCCGTGGCCGCTGCAGCTCGGGGACAGGGACGGGGACGGGGACAGGGACGGGGACGGGGACGCCGACGGCCCGCCGGGGGCGGCCCGGCACGGCACGCTGATCGTCGCCCAGGCGGTGCTCACCCCGGGCATGCCGTACGAGCTGCACGCGTACGCGGTGGCCGATCCGGCGTTCCCGAACGACGGCGCCGGCGACCAGTGGTTCGACCACCGGCAGTTCGACGCCTACCAGACGCTCGGCCGGTACCTGGGCGAGCAGGCGGCACCGGCGGTCGCGGCGGCGCTGGCGGGCCCGGAGACGTCCGCGCCCCCGCCCTCCCCGACCTCTCCGGCCTCCCCGACCTCCCCGACCTCCCCGGCGGGCCCGGTCGGCCCGGAGCGCAAGTCCGACAGCCGGGGTCCGGGCCGGGCGGGGACCGTTCCCGGGCCCGGCCGGGCGCCGGACACGGAACGGGGAGCCACCGCGCCCGACCAGCAGCGCGGCGGCCAGGAGCGCAGCGATCCGGGGCGCACCGGGCAGGTGTGACGGTGTGCGCTTGACTCCCACCGCGTCCGTCGGGAAGGATCCGGCTCATGGACTCCGGCACCACTCTGGTCTGCCGCCTGCACGTCGACCTGCGACGCCAGGCGAGTTCCATCTGTGCCTGTTGTTGAGCTCGTCCTTCCCCGCCGGCCCCGCCCTGTGACGTCCGCCAGGGCCCGCGCCGCGCACCCGTCGCACTCCTGACGCGCCTTCGACCGGCGTGTCCGCGCCACCCGCCGGTCCCCGACCGGCGCGGTCCGGCGCGTGCGCCACCACGTCTCCGCTCCCCCTCCCGCCGTCTCCGAGGACACCCACATGAGCCTGGACCTCGCCCCCGACACGCCCGTCACTGACACGCCCGTCACCGCCACCGCCACGGGCACCACCTCCACCCCGGGCGCCATCGCCACCGCGCCCGCCCCCGTCGGGGACGCCCGCGCGCCGCTCACCCCGAGCACCCTGCGGACGATCGTCCGCGAGCTGGCCGAACAGCCCGAGCAGTGGATCCACCATGTGCGGCTCTCCACCGAGGAGCGCTGGTACCGGCGGCTGGCCGCCGACGAGGACCACGAGGTCTGGCTGATCAGCTGGCTACCGGGCCAGTCCACCGGCTTCCACGACCACGGCGGCTCGCGCGGCGCGTTCACGGTCGCGCTGGGCGAGCTGGAGGAGCTGTCGCTGGGCGGCCCCGAGCAGGGCTTGCTGATCCGGCGGGTGGGGTCCGGCACCGTCCGCGCGTTCGGCCCCGAGTACGTGCACGACGTCCGCAACACCGCGTCCGGCCCGGCCGTGACGCTGCACGCCTACTCGCCGCCGCTCAGCTCGATGGCGCACTACGACCTGCGGGCCGGCGGCCTGGTCCGCACCTCCGAGGAAGGACCCGACCAGTGGTGACCACGATCGACGACCTGCTCGCCCGCTCCCGCGCGGGCGTCCACCGGCCCGGCGCCGAGGAGGCGCACCGGGCGCAGCGCGCCGGCGCGCTGCTGGTGGACATCCGTCCGGCGGCGCAGCGCGCGCGGGAGGGGGAGATCCCCGGCGCGCTGATCATCGAACGCAACGTCCTGGAGTGGCGGCTGGATCCGACGGGCGGTCACCGGATTCCGGAGGCCACCGGGCACGACCTGGAGGTGATCCTGGTCTGCTCGGAGGGGTACGCGTCGAGCCTGGCGGCGGCGTCGCTGCGCGAACTGGGCCTGCACCGCGCGACCGACCTGGACGGCGGGTTCGTCGGCTGGGCGGCGGCCGGGCTGCCGACCCGTCAGGGCGGGTGAGCGGGCCGGGACCGGGACACCGGCCGATGGTCGGATCCGCGCGGGGCGCGACGCCCGGCGGATCCGACCACGGCTGGGAAATCAGGGACACAGGGGTCGTCAGGTCATAGGCTGATCAGAGTTTCCACCGCCGTCAGGGCGGGCAGCCACGCGAGCGACAGGCACACCGACCGAGACCGACAGACCGACAGACGACACCACAGGCGCCGCCGCCGGGGGCCGCCGGGACGAGGAAACACCCCGTGATCAGATTCGACGGCGCGGGCAAGCGCCACCCCGACGGCACGGTCGCCGTCGAGGGCCTCGACCTCGACGTCCCCACCGGTCGGACGACCGTGCTGGTCGGACCGTCCGGCTGCGGGAAGACCACCCTGCTGCGGATGGTCAACCGCATGATCGAGCCGACCTCGGGCCGGGTGCTGCTGGACGGCACCGACGTGGCGGCGCTGGATCCGGCCAAGCTGCGGCGCGGCATCGGGTACGTGATCCAGCAGGCCGGGCTGTTCCCGCACCGCCGGGTGATCGACAACGTCGCGACCGTCCCCTACCTGCTCGGCTGGGACCGGAGGAAGGCCCGCGCCCGGGCGGCCGAGCTGCTCGACCTGGTCGGGCTCGCCCCGGAGACCGCCAAGCGCTACCCGTTCCAGCTCTCCGGCGGCCAGCAGCAGCGCGTCGGCGTGGCCCGGGCGCTGGCCGCCGATCCGCCGGTGCTGCTGATGGACGAGCCGTTCAGCGCCGTCGACCCGGTGGTGCGGGCCGGGCTCCAGGAGGAGCTGCTGCGCCTGCAGTCCGAGCTGCACAAGACGGTGCTGTTCGTGACGCACGACATCGAGGAGGCCGTCCGGCTCGGCGACCAGGTCGTGGTGCTGCGCGAGCGGGGCCGGATCGCCCAGCTCGCCGACCCGCACACGCTGCTGACGGCGCCCGCCGACGCGGACGTCGCCGCCTTCCTCGGCCGCGACCGGGGCCTGCGCGGGCTCGCGCTGCGGCCCGCCGCGACCGTCGCCGTCCGGCCGATACCGGTCGGGCCCGGCGGCCGGGCGAACGGCGGGGCGCGCTTCGACGGATGGGAGCTCGCGCTGGACGACGAGCGCCGCCCGATCGGGTGGATCGACCGGGACGCGGCGGACGCCGCCCTGCACCCGGCCCCCGGGTTCCGGCCGGAGGCCGACACGCTGCGCGCCGCGCTGGACGCCGCCGTGCTCTCCCCCGCCGGGGTCGCCGTCGTCCTGGACGCCGACGGCCGGGTGGCCGGCACGGCCGACCGCGAGGCCGTCCTGGCGGCGCTCGCGGCCCGCCCGGCCCCGGGCACCGTCGCCCCGGGCACCGTCGCCCAGGTCCCCGCCACCCACGTCACCGCCGGCCAGGCCCTCGCGGCGGAACAGGCCTCGGTGGAACAGGCCGCGGTGAACGAAGCCGGCGCGGACGAAGCCGGCGCGGCCGAGGCCGAGAAGGACGGAGCCACCGGTGGACGATGAACCGATCATCCGCTGGTACTGGATCGGCGACCACCTCGGCTACCTCGGCGACCTGCTCGCCGACCACGCCACCATCGCGCTGCTCCCGGTCCTGATCGGCCTGCTGCTGGCGATCCCGCTCGGCCTGGCCTGCGCCCGCTTCCCCCGCCTCTACCAGCCGCTCGCCGCCGTCTTCAACATCGTCTACGCCCTGCCCTCGCTGGCCGTCTTCGTGGTGCTCATCCCCTACACGGGGCTGGCCACCCAGGCCACCGTGATGATCCCGCTCACCTTCTACGCGCTCGCCGTCCTGCTGCCCACCACGGTGGACGGGCTGCGCGCCGTGCCCGACCCGGTGCGGCAGGCCGCGACCGCGATGGGGTACGGGCCGTGGCACCGGCTGGCCGCCGTCGAACTGCCCGCCGCCGTCCCCTACCTGGTGGCCGGTCTGCGGGTGGCGGCCGTCTCCAGCATCTCGCTGGCCTCGGTGGGCGCGCTGGTCGGGCGCGGCGGGCTCGGCTACCTGTTCGTCGACGGCTTCCAGCGCACCTTCCCGACCCCGATCGTGGCCGGGATCGTGCTGATCGCCGCGCTCGCCCTGGCGGTGGACCTGCTGCTGGTCGGGGCCCGCCGGCTGCTGGCGCCCTGGGCCGTGCGGGAGAAGGGAGCGGGCCGGTGAACTGGCTCACCTGGCTCGGGGACTTCTTCTCCGACCCGGACCGCCGCAGCGGTCCGAACTCGATCGTGAACCGCGTCGCCGAGCACCTGCTGTTCTCCGGTGAGGCGCTGCTCTTCGCCGCGCTGCTGGCCGTCCCGCTCGGGCTGCTGATCGGCTACACCGGGCGCGGCGTCACCGTGGTGACCGCGCTGGCCGGCGCCGCCCGCGCCCTGCCGACGCTCGGACTGGTGACGCTGGCCGTGCTGCTCGCCGGGGTGGGCGACACCGCCGTCCTGGTGCCGCTGATCGCGCTGGCCGCGCCGCCGCTGCTGGTCGCCGCCGTCGAGGGGGTGCGCGGCACCGACCCGGACGTGCGGGACGCGGCACGCGGCGTCGGCCTGACGCACCCGCAGGTGCTGTGGCAGGTCTGCGTGCCGTCCGCGCTGCCGACCCTGCTGGCCGGCTTCCGGACCGCGACCGTGCAGGTCATCGCGACGGCGACGGTGGCCGCGTACGTCGGGCTCGGCGGGCTCGGCCGCTATGTCGTCGACGGCCTGGCCACCCGGGACTACGCGATGACGGTCGGCGGCGCGCTGCTGGTCGTGCTGCTCGCCGTCGGGGCCCAGGCGTTCTTCGCCCTGCTCGCCCGGTACGCGCTGCCGCCCGGGCTGCGCGCGCAGCAGCTGGCCGCGGCCCGGCAGCCGACGTGACCGTTCCGGTCCTTCGGCGGGCCGCCGCCGAAGCACCGCCCCGTCTCCTTCGACCCGACCGTGACGTCCACCGCGAAAGGACACCTCTCACCATGTCGACACCCGCATCCGCTGCGCCGGGAACGGCGCCGGCCGGCCGCCGCGCCGCCGCCCTGGCCGCCCTGGCCGCGCTCGCCCTCACCGCGACGGCCTGCTCCTCCTCCGGCGGCGACCCGCTGGGCGGCAAGGGCTCGGCGGCCCCGGCGCCCACCGGCGGCGCCCCCACCGGCGCCCCGGCGGCCGGCGGGACGGTCGTGGTCGGCTCGGCCAACTTCCCCGAGAACGTGCTGCTCGGCTCGATCTACGCGCAGGCGCTCAAGGCCAAGGGCGTGAAGGTCGAGGAGAAGTTCAACATCGGCAGCCGCGAGGTGCTCTACGACCAGCTGGTGAGCGGCAGCCTGTCCGTGCTGCCCGAGTACAACGGCTCGCTGCTCGCCTACCTGGGCAAGAAGTCGGCCGATCCGGGCACCGCCGCCGTCAACGCCGAGCTGGCCAAGGCGCTGCCCGCCTCGCTCGCGATCCTGGACTCCTCCCCCGCCGAGGACAAGGACACCCTGAGCGTCAGCCAGGAGACCGCCGACAAATACGGGCTGAAGTCGATCGCCGACCTGGCCGGCAAGGCGGGCGAGTTCACCATCGGCGGCCCGCCGGAGTTCAAGTCGCGCCAGGAGCAGCCGCTCAAGGACGTCTACGGCGTGACGTTCAAGGAGTGGAAGTCGACCGGCGAGACCACCGCCAACGCGGTCAAGGACGGCTCGGTCCAGGTCGGCAACGTCTTCTCCACCGACCCGAAGATCACCCAGCTGAAGCTGGTCCCGCTCAGCGACCCCAAGAACCTGTTCGCCGCCCAGAACGTCACGCCGCTGGTCAACAAGGCCGAGGTGGACGCCACGGCGACCGCGACGCTCAACGCGGTGTCGGCCAAGCTGGACACGGCGGGGCTGCTGGCGCTGATGAAGAAGGTCGCCGTCGACAAGGAGGACCCGTCGGCGGTGGCCAAGGGGTGGTTGAAGAGCAACGGGCTGTCCTGACCACCCGGGAGGCCGGCCGGGCCCGGGAGCCGATCCCGGGCCCGGCGGATCTTCCCTAGAACGGCGCGGACATGACAGTGTGGCGGCATGCGCACTCGTCTTCTCGCCGCCACCCTCACGGCCTTGGCCGCGGTGAGCCTCGCCGCGTGCTCCAGCTCCGGCTCGGGCTCCGGCACCACCGCGGCCGGCACGACCGCCTCCGGCACCTGGCCGCCCGGCACCCCCTCGGCCGGCGCGGACGCGTCCGGCGCCCCCTCGGCGACCACCGCCGCGACGCCCCCGGCGACCGCCGCCGCCCCGACGCCGGGCGCCCCCGACGCGTCCGGCCCCGGCAGCACGTCCGCGGCCTCCCCCGGAGCGCCGGCGACCGGGCCCGCGGCCACGCCGGCGCCCGCGGACCCGCCCGCCCCGGGGGCCACGGGCTCCGCGCCGGCGACCGGCTCCCCCGCCGATCCCCCGGCGCCGCCGAAGCCGGCACCCCCCACCGACGCCGGGCTGCCGGCCAAGCCCGCCGCGGACGTCACCGCGCGGCTGATCGCCGCACTGGAGGCGGTCGACCCGGCGATCGTCGGCGGACAGCCCGAACAGGCCGTCGACCGGGCCCGCGACCAGTGCCAGGCGATGTACCGGTTCCCGAAGGACCGGGCCAAGTTGGTCGACCTGGCCAACCAGCGCTTCACGGATCCCACCCACCCCCAGGGTTTCGGAGCGGAGAAGGCGGAGAAGATCCTGGACGCGCTGCGCACCACCCTCTGCCCGCCGGCCTGAACCTCCCCGGCGGACCCCCGAACGGCCCGGTGTCCTGAGCTCCGGGCCACCGTGGCCGCGCGCGACGACCACCGCGCGGCCACGGCTCACACCCCCGGCTCAGACGATGCTCCAGGCGGTGTCCTTGTCGTCGGACGAGATGAAGTCCATGGCGTTCCTCCTTTCCGGGAGTCGAAAGGCCTACAGACGCACAGGCATGAGGGCGCGCGGGCGCGGCGCCGGGTCTCCGGGCAGACGTACGGGCGCAGCGGTGCGCGGGTGCGCCCGGCGCGCGGGCAGGTCGGGGTGAAGGGCGTTCCCGCGCCGAGGGACGCCCGCGAGGCGGGCGTGGGGAGGGCGCGGGAGAGCCGCGGGCAGTACGGCAGCAGAGCGGCAACGGCGGCAACCGCACCAGCGGCGGATACGGCGAGCCACGGAGCGGATGGGCGGGCGGGCGCGGGAGCGAACGAACGCGGTCCGGCCGCCGGACGCCGGTGTCGGCGGGCCGGGGCCCGGGAGCCGGGGGCTCACCCGTGCGGGCGGCAGGCGCCCTCTCTGTCGAGCTTCCAGTCGAGGTCTCGCATGCCCCGATGATGTCGGAGCGGCCGACCCGGCCACAACCGGATTTGCCGGAGGTCGGCCGTCACTCGGCCAACCTCGGCCGCCCACGCGCTTCGCTGACGAACTGTTAGGACTCTTGACAGACGAGTGGTCTAGTCCAACCATAGGCATGTCGATCCGACCGGGATGCACTGTGGGGGTGTGACCACCGGCGGCTGAGGCACGGCCCTGCCCTGCTCCGCCCCCAGGCCCCGTCACGGCGTACGCGCGTTCGCGCACGTGCGTCCGTCCGTGCCGCGTGCCCGCGGGGTTGCACACCCCCGCACGACCGCACCGCACGGTCCTCTCCCCCTACGAGGGTCCCGTGCGTCCCGCCCACCCCCGCACGGTCCGCAGCAGCGCATTTCCGCCGCACGCTTCACCAACGTCCTGCCCCACCACGTCTGTTGGAGAACCCATGCGTCTACGCAGAACAGTCCAGGCAGCCCTGACGGCCTGTGCCACGCTCGTCGCCTCGGCCGGTCTGGTCGCCGGCGCGGCGACGGCCGACGCGGCGCCGGCGAGCCCGGCCGGCGCCCAGGCCGCCACCACGGCCGCCGCCACCGCCGCGGCCCCGCTGCCCAGCCGGGTCTTCGCGCCCTACTTCGAGTCCTGGACCGGCGAGAGCCCCGCCGCGCTGTCCGCCCAGTCCGGGGCCAAGCACCTGACGATGGCGTTCCTGCAGACCGCCACCAAGGGCTCGTGCACCCCGTACTGGAACGGCGACACCTCGCTGCCGGTCGCGCAGTCGTCCTTCGGCGCCGACTTCGCCACCATCCGGGCCAACGGCGGCGACGTGATCCCGTCGTTCGGCGGCTACACCGCCGACACCACCGGCACCGAACTGGCCGACAGCTGCACCGACGTCAACCAGATCGCGGCCGCCTACCAGAAGCTGATCACCACCTACGACATCAGCCGGATCGACCTCGACATCGAGGCCGACTCGCTGGACAACGCCGCGGGCGTCGACCGCCGCAACAAGGCGATCAAGCTGACCCAGGACTGGGCCGCTGCCAACGGCCGGCAGATCCAGTTCGCCTACACGCTGCCCACGACGACCAGCGGCCTCGCCTCCAACGGCCTCGCACTGCTGCGGAACGCCGTCACCAACAACGCGCGGATCGACGTCGTCAACATCATGACGTTCGACTACTACGACAACGCCACGCACGACATGGCCGTCGACACCCAGACCGCGGCGACCGGCCTGTACAACCAGCTGGCCAAGCTGTACCCGACCAAGACCCCCACGCAGCTCTGGGGTTCCATCGGCATCATCGAGATGCCCGGCATCGACGACTTCGGCCCGGCCGAGACCTTCACGCTCGCCAACGCGGCCACGGTCTACAACTGGGCGCTGTCCAAGGGCATCAGCACCCTGTCGTTCTGGGCGCTGCAGCGCGACACCGGCAAGTGCCCCGGCGTCGGCGGCCGCGACGACTGCTCCGGGATCCAGCAGAACACCTGGGACTTCAGCAAGATCTTCGCTCCGTTCACCAGCGGCACCCCGTCCACCAGTGACTTCGTGCTCAGCATGAACCCCACCTCGGGCACCGTGGCGGCCGGTTCCTCCACCACCGCCACCGTCAACACGGCCGAGCTCACCCCGGCCGGCGGCTCCTCGGGCACCGCGCCGAGCATCAGCCTCAGCGTCAGCGGCGCGCCCGCCGGCGTCACCGCCACGGTCAACCCCGGGACCGTTCTCGCCGGTTCGCCCGCGACGCTCACCGTCGCCACCACGGCCGCCGCCGCTCCGGGCAGCTACCCGCTCACCGTCACCGGCACCGCCGCCACGGGCACCCACACCACCACCTACACGCTGAAGGTGACGGGGACCCAGCCCGGCAACGACTTCTCGGTCGCCGTGAGCCCGGCCGCCGGATCGGTGACGGCCGGCTCCTCCGCCAGCGCCACCGTCAACACCGGTGTCGTCTCCGGCTCCGCGCAGAGCGTCGCCCTGACCGTCGGCGGCGCCCCGGCCGGGGTCACCGCCACGGTCAACCCCGGTAGCGTCACCGCCGGTTCGCCCGCGACGCTCACCGTCGCCACCGCGGCCACCACCACCCCGGGCAGCTACCCGCTGACCATCACCGGCACCGCCGCCTCCGGCAGCCACACCACCACCTACACGCTGACCGTCACCGGGGTCACCCCGCCCGGCGGCCTGGCCAACGGCGGTCTGGAGACCGGCAGCCTGGGTCCGTGGACCTGCCAGGCCGGCGGCTCCGTGGTGAGCACCCCGGTCCACTCCGGCTCCTACGCGCTCCAGGCCGCGGCCGGCCCGGCGCAGACCGGCGAGTGCACCCAGACCGTCACCCTGGCGCCCAACAAGGCGTACACGCTGACCGGTTGGGTCCAGGGCAGCTACTCCTACATCGGCGTGAGCGGCGGCGCCACCGGCTCCGCGTGGACCAGCGCCTCCGGCTGGACCAAGCTCAGCGTCCCGTTCACCACCGGCGCCTCCGGCACGGTGACGGTCTACCTGCACGGCTGGTACGGCCAGGGCGCCGTCTACGGCGACGACTTCTCGATCGCCTGACGGCCGACGCGGGAACGGCTGACAGCTGACAGTTGACAACTGACAGATAACAGCTGACAGATAACGTCAGCTGTCAATTGTCAGCCCGCCCCCGCTCCACTCCCCCGCCGGGGTGCCGCGACCCTTGGGTCACGGCACCCCGGCGGGGCCCGTTTCACCGCGGTCCGACCCGCCACCGCGCCTCGCGACGACGGCCGCTCAGGCGGCGGCCGGCTCCGGGGCAGCGGGGCGGCCCGGACGCAGGAGCAGCAGGTAGGACGCCGCCGCGAGCAGCGCGCAGCTGAGCACGACGACCGCGAGCAGCACGGCCGAGGGGCTGCCGCCCAGGCTGCTGAGCGGGGCGACGACGGCGCCGCAGAGGAAGTTGCCGGTGCCGAGGAGGGCGGAGGCGGAGCCGGCGGCCTGCGGTGCGACCATGCTGAGCGCCCGGGCGGCCGAGTTGGGCAGGACGACGCCGAGCCCCGCCATCATCACGAACAGCGAGGCGCAGACGGCGACCAGCCCGAGGTCCCAGACGGCGGTGGCCAGGACCAGGAACGTCCCGGCGGCGATCAGGACCGCCAGGCCGGTGCGCATCAGCGTGGCGGCGGAGAACCGGGGCGCGAGCAGCCGCCCGTTCACCTGGGTGGAGGCCACGATGGCCACCGAGTTGAGCCCGAACAGCAGGCTGTAGGTCTGCGGCGACACGTGGTAGACGTGCTGCAGCACCACCGAGGAGCCGCTGATGTAGCCGAACAGCGCGCCGAAGGCGAAGGTGCTGGTCAGCAGCTGGCCGAGGAAGGGCACGTCGCGCAGCAGCCCGCCCATGGTGCGCAGGGTGGCGGCCAGGCCGCCGCCGCGCCGGGCGGAGGCCGGGAGGGTCTCGCGCAGCGCGCCGAGGGCCACCAGGGTGAGCAGCAGGCCGAGCGCGGCCAGCGCCCCGAAGGTGCCGCGCCAGGAGGTGAAGCGCAGCAGTTGCGCGCCGAACAGCGGGGCGAGGATCGGGGCGAGGCCGGATATCAGGGTGATCGAGGCGAGGAAGCGGATCATCGCGACGCCTTCGAAGCGGTCGCGGGCGACGGCGCGGCCGATGACCAGTCCGGCGGCGCCGGCGGCGCCCTGGACGAAGCGGGCGGCGATCAGCACGGCCAGGTTGGGCGCGACCACGCAGGCGAGGCTGGCGAGGGTGTAGACGACGAGTCCGGCGAGCAGCGGCGGGCGGCGGCCGAAGCGGTCACTGAGCGGTCCGAAGATCAGCTGGCCGGCGGCGACGCCGAACATCGAGAAGGTGAGGGTGAGCTGGACGGCGGCCGGTTCGGCGGCGAGGTCGTCGGCGATCGCGGGCAGGCCCGGCAGGTAGAGGTCGGTGGTGAGCGGGCCGAGGGCGACCAGGCCGCCGAGGACGAGGATGGTGGCGCGGCCGCCGACGCCGCCGTCCGCCCGATCCTTGACGGTGGCGGTGGCGGCGCCGGCGACACCGTCGGCGGCGGCTGCCGTGGCGGCGTCGTCGACGGTGGCGGTCTCGGCGGGGGTGGTGGAGGCGGTCGACGTGTCACCGGCAGAGCCGGCGGTCGGACCAGGCATGGGGCTCCTCTCGGAACGGGCACGGCGATCGTGCCCGCTCCGTCCTACCCCAGCGCCCCGGCCCGCCGACAGTCGGGGGTCGGCCGCCCGGCGCGCGCCGGGCGCGTCGCCCGGTGGGCGGTGACGGCCTCTCAGCGCGCCGGCCGCTCGGCCCGCAGGGCGGCTTGGACGGCGGCGCCGTCCTGCCAGGCGTAGAGCTGGTTGCCGCGCAGGGCGACGTTGTAGTGGCCGCAGGAGCCGGTGGCCCTGGTGGTGATCCCCTCCGGGAACCAGCCCGCCCGCAGCGAGACGGGGGCCGGGTGGCTGCCCCGGCCGGGCTCGCCCGTCCGGCAGCCGGCGGGCAGCCGGCCGTCCGGGAGGGTGGCGGTCAGCAGGCGGTCGTCGCCGGTGGTGGACATCAGGTAGCGGACGGACGAGGCGTTGTCGGGCAGCCAGGCCGGCATGGCGCGGTGGTCGGCCTTGGCCTCGCTGCCGCTGGCGTAGGTGGACTGCTCCTGGTGCCGGCCGTCGTACCACTCGGCGACCCTCGGCCCCGCCACCACGGCGGCGACGGCCACGGCCATGCCGGTGCCCACCACTCCGAGTGCGATCCTGCCCGCGATGCCGTTCATGCCCGACTGTCCTCTCCCGAGTCGTACTGCTGCTCCGGCGCCCGTTCCCCCGGCTCCGGGACCGGTTTCCCGGTGTGTCTCCATCCTGGTGCGCTCCGGGGTGCCGGATCGTCACCGGAAGGTCGTGGCCTTCCGCCGTCCTTGGGGGGTAGCTCCTCCACCTTGAGGCGTACGCGCGCCCGGCCGGTCTCGGGGTTGTCCCCCGGTCGAGCCTGGCCCGGCCCGGTCGGCGGCGCAGCCCGGCCGCACCCGCCCGGGTGCCGGCGGGTGCGGCGGCCACCCGGTCGCCGGATACTGCGGGGCCCGGTGCGGCGGGTGGCGCGCCGCCGGTCAGAGCGCCGCGGGCGCGGGGGCGGCGAGCGGGAAGGGCCGGCCGTCCAGGGTCCAGTGCGGGTCGATCGGGCGGCCGAGCGCGGCGTACACCTGGGCGGCGACGTCGGAGTGGCGGATCTCGCCGACGGGCGGGGCGGCGGGGATGCCGGGACCGGCGCAGGCGACCCAGGCGGTGCGCTCCTCGGGCGTGCGCCCGCCGTGGCCGCCGCCGTCGACGTGGCCGTGGTCGGTGACGACGATGACCGTCCAGGCCTCCTCGGCGTACCCGGGCCGCTCGCGCAGCGCGTCCAGCAGCCGGCCGAGGCGTTCGTCGGCGGCCCGCATCGCGGCGCGGTACTCCTCGCCGCAGCCGAGGAAGTGGGCGGTCTCGTCGACGGCGCCGAGGTAGACGAAGGAGGCCTCGGGGTCGGCGTCGCGCAGCACGTCGACGGCCTCGCGGGTGACCTCCTCGTCGACGTCCTCCCAGGCCTCGGGGGTGTCCTCGGCGGGGGCGACGTAGCAGAGCCGGCCGGGGGCGCGGAACAGCGGGCCGCCGGACTCGGCGATGACCAGCGGGTCCCAGCCGGCGGCGACGAAGGTGCGGCGGCGGTCGCCGCGGGCCAGCCGGGTGGTGAAGTCGGGGAAGACGTCGAGCCGGTTGCCGCCCAGGTGGTTGCCCCACACGCCGTGCTTGGCGGGCTCGACGCCGGTGACGATGGTGGCCCAGCACGGTCCTGACATGGTGGGCGTGGAGTCCGCCACCGTCACGGGCGCCAGGAATCCGGCCTCGGCGACCTCCGCGAGCCGGGGCATCGGCACCCGCTCCAGCAGGTCGTACCGGACGCCGTCGATCCCGACGACGAGGACCCGGGGGCGCGGCAGCGGCGGTGTGGACATGAGGGGCGGTTCCTTTCACGGTGCGGGCGCCGCCGGGCCCGCACGGGGCGGGCGGCGGCGACCGCGCCATGCTTCACGCCGCGCCGGACCGCCGGGTGTCCTGGAGGGGAAGGGCGGATGGACGGACGGCGTCCGGAGTGCCCCGTTCCGGCGGACGGCCCGCGGCGGAGCGCACGAACCGCCGGTCGGCGGCCCGCACCGCGCCCGCCGGGCCCGCCGCGCGGAGGACGACGTCCAGGACGCGTGCCGGGTCGGCGGCGTAGCAGTGGGCGAACCACGGCATGTTGGCCTCGACCACCGCCCACCGCTCGGCGGGGTCGTACGGGTCGAGCAGGGTCCCGACGTCGAGGGCGACGGCGCTCGGCAGGCTCGGTCCGACGGCGGCGAGCAGCCGCCGCGCGAAGGCGAGGGCCTGCCCGGTGAGCGGTCCGGGGTCGAGCCGGCCGAAGCGGGCGTAGCGGCTGCCGGTGTGCACGGCGCCGTCGAGGACGAAGAGCCGGTACTCGGTGCCGAACGTCACCGGGTCGCTGACCAGGACGGGAGTGCCGGGGCCGATCCGCTCGCCGGTGCGCGGCAGGCGGTCGCCGTCGGCGTAGACGGCGGGCGGGATCGACTTGTCGGCCGGCGGTTTGACGAAGGCCGGGCGGCGCAGCGTCCAGGCCTCGGCGAGCGTGGTGAGGTCGATGCGGCGGCCGGTGAACTCCTCGGGCAGGGCGGCGAGCCAGTCGTCGGCCGGTTCGAGCAGCGCCAGGGCGAGCCGGTCGGCGACGCGGGCGGCGGCGAGGGGGCCGCCGTACCAGTGGACGGGCCGGCCGGCCAGCCGGTCGAGGGTGTCGGGGCCGGTCAGGACGGCGGTGGCCAGTCCGCGGGCGGCGGCGGCCCCGGTGAGCAGCGAGGTGGTGCCGGTGGCCTGGGCCGAGGTCAGCAGGACCGGGGCGCCACCGGCGACGGCGGCCGTCACGGCTGCGGCCGGAACGCGTGGACCACCTCGATGCGGCCGACCAGGTGACGGTTGAACTCGGGCAGTTCCTCCGCGGGGACCCAGAGTTCGAGGATGGTGCGGCCGCCGGCCTGGCGCACCGGGTAGCGGGCGAGGAAGGCGGTGTCGACCTCGAAGCGGGTGACGTAGCCGACGCCGGAGGCGGGCACGTTCCAGTCGCGGGCGATGCGGATCGCGTAGTCCTCGTTCAGCACCGGGTAGAAGATCGGCTGATCGGGCAGGCGCGGCGGCCAGGCGCGCCAGTCGGCGGCCTCGACGAGGGCCAGTTCCTCGGGGCCGGTCGGGCGCCAGAGCGTGGTGGTGCCGGTGGAGGCGCCGGTACCGGTGGGTGTGCTCGGGGACGGGCTCGTGGAGCCGGTCGTCGGGGGTGGGGTCGTCGGGCCGTTCATGGGCAGGACGGTAGCCATGAACGGCCCGGCGGCGGTACCGGATTTTCGCCGGAGCGGGGCGCCGTCAGCGGTAGGCGCCGTCAGCGGTGGACAGGGTCAGCGGTAGGCGGACTCGCCGGTGATGGCCTCGCCGAGGACGAGGGTGTGGATCTCGCTGGTGCCCTCGTAGGTGAGCACCGACTCCAGGTTGTTGGCGTGCCGCAGGACCGGGTAGGCGGTGGTGATGCCGTTGGCGCCGAGCACGGTGCGGGCGCTGCGGGCGATCTCCAGGGCGGCGCGGACGTTGTTGAGCTTGCCGAAGCTGATGTGCGCCGGGCGGGCCGCGCCCTCGTCCTTGAGGCGGCCGACGCGCAGCGCGACCAGGTAGGCCTTCTCGACCTCCAGCATCATCTCGACGAGCTTCTGCTGGGTGAGCTGGAAGCCGGCGATCGGGCGCTCGAACTGGACGCGGGTCTTCGCGTAGTCGAGGGCGGCGGTGTAGCAGTCGCGGGCGGCGCCGACGGTGCCCCAGAGGATGCCGTAGCGGGCCTCGTTGAGGGAGGAGAGCGGTCCGCGCAGGCCGGTGACGCCGGGCAGGACGGCGTCGGCCGGCAGCACGACGTCGTCGAAGGCGAGCGCGCTGGTCACCGAGGCGCGCAGGGAGAGCTTGCCGGGCACGTCGGTGGCGGTGAAGCCGGGCATGCCGGGTTCGACCAGGAAGCCGCGCACACCCTCCTCGGTCTGCGCCCAGACCACCGCGACATCGGAGACGCCGCCGTTGGTGATCCACATCTTGGAACCGGAGAGCACCCAGTCCGCGCCCTCGCCGGCGCCCTTGCGGCGGGCGCGGGTGCGCATGTTGGCGGGGTCGGAGCCGAAGTCCGGTTCGGTGAGGGCGAAGCAGCCGATCAGCTCGCCGGCGGCGAGGCCGGGCAGCCAGCGCCGCTTCTGCTCCTCGGAGCCGAAGGCGTGGATGGAGCGCATCGCCAGCGAGCCCTGGACGGAGACGAAGCTGCGCAGGCCGGAGTCGGCGGCCTCCAGTTCCATGCAGGCCACCCCGTAGGCGACGGCGCCGGAGCCGGCGCAGCCGTAGCCGTCGAGGTGCATGCCGAGCACGCCGAGGGCGCCGAGTTCGGGGGCGAGCTCGCGGGCGGGGAAGACGCCGCGCTCGAACCAGTCGCCGATGTGCGGGCGGATCCGGTCGTCGGCGAACCTGCGCACGGTGTCGCGCACGAGGCGTTCCTCGTCGGTGAGCAGGTCACCGACGGCGAGCAGGTCGGCGGGGTCGATCCTGGTCGGCTTCGCCATTGAAGCTCCTTGTAGTCTCGGCGGGTGCGTGCCGCCGCGGCGTTGAGTACCGGCGAGTATGGCGCACCCGGCCGGTGCCGGTCCGGGGACGAGGGAGTGAGCATGTACACAGTCCGGCTGGTGACGGCAGGGGAACTGCGCGGCGGGGCGGCGCGGCAGCTGGGCGAGCTGATGGCGGACACCGTCGACGCGGGGGCCTCGATCGGCTTCCTCGCCCCGCTGGACCGCGGCGCGGCGGCCGACTGGTGGCGGGCGCTGGCCCCGGACGTCGAGGCGGGACGGCTGCTGCTCTGGGTGGCCGAGTCGGACGGGGAGGGCCGGATCGCCGGGACGGTGCAGCTGCGTCCGGCGACGACGGCCAACGGCCGGCACCGGGCGGACGTCGCCAAGCTGATGGTGCACCGGGCGGACCGGGGGCGGGGGCTGGCCGGCCGGCTGCTCGCGGCCCTGGAGTCGGCGGCCGCCGCGCGCGGGCTGCGGACGCTGGTCCTGGACACCGAGACGGGAAGCCCCGCCGAGCGGATGTACGCGGCGGCGGGCTGGACCCGGGTCGGCACGGTGCCGGACTTCGCGACCGATCCGGCGGGGGTGCCGTGCGCGACGACCGTCTTCTACAAGGCGCTGGAGGTCGCGGGGGCCGCGTCGCTACGATGACGCCTCCCCGCGCGGGCGGGCGGTACGGGACGAGGCGTGAGGGGTGGTGGCCGTGGGTCGGTGGGCCGTGGTCGTGCAGGAGACCGAGGGCGTCGGGGACGACCGGATCTGGGGGGCCAAGGTGCTGGCCGAGGTCGAGGGGAGCCGGGAGGACGCGCTCGCCGAGCTGCGGCGGATCGTCCCGACGTACACCCCGCAGCACCCGTTCAACGGCCGGCGGCGCCGGCTGTTCCGGGACGGCGACAGCTATCTGCTGATCACCCAGGGGAGCATGCGGGACTACCACTGCGTCTTCAAGGTGTGGGAGATGCTGTGGGACAGCAAGCGGCCCGAGGTGCAGCAGGAGCGGCTCGCGGCGGCCGGGGGCGACAGCGCCGGCTGAGGCCGGAGGCCTGGCGGTCAGGCGGCCGGGCGGCGGCTCAGGCGGTCGGTCGGTCAGGAGACGCCGCAGAGCCGGAGCACCGCCGTGGTCGCGGCGGCCGCGACCACCACGAGCGGGAACGGCGCGCGGCGCAGCGCGAGGACGCCCGCGACCAGCACGCCGGCCGGTCGGGCCCACCCGGCGAACCCGTGGCCCTGGGTGAGCGCGCCGGTGGCCACCAGGGCGACCAGCAGCACGGCGGCGGCGACGGCGAGCAGGTGGCGCAGCCGCTCGGAGACGGTGAGCCGGTCTCCGAGCAGCGGGCCGGCCAGGCGGAACGCGTAGGTGCCGGCGGCCAGCAGCAGGATGGCGGTCAGGGACATCAGCGGACCTCCTCGGCGAGGGGCTCGACCCGGCCGGAGCCGCCTGCGGACGCCGCCGGGGCCGCCGGGCGGGCGGCGAACAGCAGTCCGGCGAGGGCGAGCAGCACCGGCAGGCCCGCCGGGACGTACGGGGTGGCGGCCACCGCGACGGCGGCGCCGGCCAGGGCGGCGGTGCGGGTGCGGCGCTCGCGGAGCGCGGGCAGGACGAGGGCGAGCAGCACGGCGGGGAACGCGGCGTCCAGGCCCAGGGCGTCGGTGTCGCCGAGCAGTCCGCCGGCCGCGGCGCCGACCAGGACGGCGAGGTTCCAGGCCGCGAACAGGGCGAGGCCGCAGACCCAGTACGCCGCCCGGCGCCGTCGTGGGTCGGACTCCATCAGGGTGAACGCGGCGGTCTCGTCGGTCAGCAGCTGGGCGCCGAGCAGCCGGCGCCAGCGGGGGCCGTTCAGCGCGTCGGCGACGGTGAAGCCGAAGGGCAGCAGGCGGGCGTTGAGGACGAGGGCGGTGAGGACGGCGGCGAGCGCGCCACCGCCGGAGAGCACGACGCCGACGGCGGCGAACTGCGCGCCACCGGCGAAGACCAGCACGGACAGGGCGACGGGCACCCAGAGCGGGAGGCCGCCGGAGACGGAGATCGCCCCGAACGAGGCACCGACCAGGGCGTCCGCCAGACAGACCAGGGCGATGTCGCGGAGGGTGGCACGTTCGAGGGTTCGAAGAAACGAACGCATGTCCAGTAGAGTGAACGGAAGGGGGCCGTTCGTCAAGCCGAACGCCCGGACGCCCGGAGCGAACGCGGAGTGAGGGGAACGGATGAGCGGGAACGGACGAGTGAGCGGCGGATGAGCGGAAACAGCGGCTCCAGCCCCTCCGGGGGCGAGCTGATCGAGCTGATCGCGGCGTCGATCCGGCGCGAGCGCGAGCGCGCCGGACTGTCGATGGCCGAGCTGGCCCGGCGGGCGGGAATCGCCAAATCGACGCTCTCCCAACTGGAGTCGGGAGCCGGCAATCCGAGCGTCGAGACGCTCTGGGCGCTCGGCGTCGCCCTGGACGTGCCGTTCAGCCGGCTGGTCGACCCGCCGCGCCCGGCGGTCCGGGTGGTGCGGGCCGGCGAGGGCCCGGTCACCCACTCGGAGCGGGCCGACTACGCGGCCACCCTGCTCGCCTCCTGCCCGCCGGGCGCCCGGCGCGACATCTACCGGATCGACGCCGAGCCGGGCGAGACCCGGGACTCCGACCCGCACATGCCGGGCACCGTCGAACACGTCCTGCTGAGCGCCGGACGGGCGCTCGCCGGGCCGACGCAGGCGCCCGTCGAACTGGGCCCGGGCGACTACGTCAGCTATCCCGGCGACGCGCCGCACGTGTTCCGCGCCCTGGCGCCGGGCACCCTCGCGGTGATCGTCATGGAACACGTCTGACGGACAGCCACATCCCGTGCGGGAAAAGGGACTTCAGATTTTCAGCAGCCGGTCGAGGAACGGGTTGCCGAAGACCCGGTAGGGGTCGTGGCGGTCCAGCGTGGTGACCGCCTCGTCCCAGCCCGGCCCGCCGCCGTCGCGGTGGCTGGCCGGGACGACCCGGTCGAGGACGTCCGGGTCGGCCCAGGCGGCGTCCTCGGTGTAGGCCCAGCCCTTGGACCACTCGACGCGCAGGCCCGCCCGGGTGCCGTCGAACGAGCGCAGCAGGGCCTGTTCGAGGTCGCGGCCGAAGCGGTGCAGCCCTGGCGTGCCGGGGAAGCCGAGCACGTCGAGCCAGACGGCGGTGTCCCAGTCGGGGCGGTCGGGGCGCGGGCGCAGCGCGGAGAGCAGCGGCGGCCGGGCGCCGGGCACCCCGGACCAGGACGGGTCGTCCACGCCGGTGACCCGGATCTCCACCGCGCCGTTCACCGGGAACTCGCCGCGGTCCCGGTAGGCGTCGAGCAACGCCCGGTATCGGTCGGCGAATTCGGCCACCACCCATTGCAGGTCGGCGCGCCGGGCGAGGATCGCGTAGCCGTTGGCGGTGACCCGCAGGGTGGTGGGGCGCACGTACTGGAGCAGGGTGCGCGAGGGCCCCCAGAGGTCGGAGCGCAGGCCGCCGGCGAGCAGGTGGGTGAGCACCTCGCCGGTGAGCAGTTCGCGCAGCAGCCCGCCGGAGAGCAGGACGTCGGTGAGGTCGCCGGTGAGGCCGATCTTGGCGATGAGGTACTGGAGTTGGCCGAAGAGCGGGGCGGATCCCCAGGCGCCGGCGACGAGGTCGCCGGCCAGCCGGGCGACCGGTTCCGGGACGGAGTCGGAGAAGGGGTAGTTGTAGGGCTCGTCGACGGCGCGGGAGGCGAAGGGGCGGTTCGGGGTGACGCTCCAGGTCTTCAGCCAGGGCCGGTCGGTGTAGGCGAACCAGATCGCCTCGGCGCGGCCGTCGCGTTCGACGAAGTCGGCGAAGGTGCGCGGGCGGGAAGGCGCTGTGGTGGGCGTCGAGGTGGACGTCGGGGTGGACGTCGAGGTGGACGTCGGGGTGGGGGACGCGCCGGGGCGGGCGAAGAGTTCGGCGGCCGTCAGGTCCAGCCGGCTGACGCAGCGCAGCGGCCGGTCGGCGCCGGCCCGCAGCACCACCTCGGTGACGAAGGCCCGGCCGAGGTGGACCAGGAAGGCGGCGGCGTCGGCCTCGGAGCGGTCGAAGGTCCGCAGGGTGTAGCGGTCGGTGGCCGGGTCGAGGACGACGGCGGTCAGCCGGACGACCTGGTTGCTGATTGAGCCGTAGCCGTGCCCCTCGGGGCGGGTCTCGCCGGCGGCGGGGACGGCGGTGCCGTGGCCGCCGATCGCAAGCACGCCGCCGACGGTGAGCTCGCCGGGCGCCGGGACGGCGGTGAGGCCGAGGCCGCGCTCGGCGAGGTGGGCGAGCAGCGCCTCCATGGTCGCGCCGCTCCGGGCGCGCACGGTGGTGGGTGAGTCGGCGGTGATCGCGGTGAGGTGGCGGGTGGTGTCGAGCAGCAGCACCCGGGCCGCCTCGGGCGTGCCGTCGGCGACGGTGAGCGGCGCCCAGGTGTGCCGGTGGCCCTGGGCGCGCAGGCGCCAGCCGTGGGCGCGGGCCCAGTCGGCGAGCGCCGGAACCTCCTCGGGAGTGCGCGGGGCGCAGGTCCAGAGCTGGTCGGTGCGGACCTCGCCGGACCAGTTCCGGTAGACACGCCGGAACGGTTCGGTGCCGGCGGGGAGCCCGGGCGGGACGGGGACGTCGGCCCGGGCGCCGTCCGGGCCGACGGTGCCGCGCAGCAGCCAGGTGCCCGCGCCGAGCGCGGCGGAGGCGCCGAGCAGGCGGCGGCGGGTGAGGCCCCGGTGGGGCTCGTCGTGGCCGTACCGGTCGTCGTGGTTTCCCGTGCTCATGCCCCACCCCTGGTCCCTGGTGTCCGTGGTCGCTCCCCGATCCGGGTGAGCGTACGAACCGGCCGGCCGGGCCCCGCCGCCACGCTGGCGATCTTCACTCGAAGGGATGAACCTTGCCGGATTTCGCGGTCCGCTCGTAGGTTGACCGTGATCGCCACCCCTGATCAGCCCCCGGAGGCCCCACCGTGCCCGCGCCCGCTCCCGTGCCCGCTCCCGTGCCCGCTCCCCTCGCCGTCGCCGTCGCCCAGCCCGCCTGCCACCCGTCGGGGCGGCCCGAGACCGTCGCCGTCAACGTCGAACGGCACGCCGCCGCAGTCCGCGCGGCCGGGGCGGTGCGCCTGGTGGTCTTCCCGGAGTTCTCGCTCACCGGCTACGACCTGGCCGCGCCCGCCGTCGACCCGTCCGACGCCCGGCTCGCGCCGCTGGTCGCGGCCTGCGCCGAGACCGGCGCCACGGCCCTGGTCGGCGCGCCGGTGGCCGGGGCGGACGGCCGCGAGCACATCGCCACGCTCGCCGTCACCGGCGCGGGCGCCTCGGTGGTCTGCCGCAAGACCAACCTGTACGGGAAGGAGAGCGAGCGCTTCTCCCCCGCCGACCGGCCCGCCGTCCTGGAGCTGGATGGTTGGCGGCTGGGCCTGGCGATCTGCGCGGACGCCGCCGACCCCGAGCACGTGAAGCGGCTGGTCGCGCTCGGCGCCGACGCCTACGTCGCCTCCACGTTGTACGGGGCGGGCGCCGAGTCGCTGGCCACCAAGGCGGCCCGGTACCCGGCACGGGCGGCCGACAACGGCGTCTGGGTGGTGCTGGCCACCTCCGCCGGGCCGAGCGGCGAGTTCGCCGCGACCTCGGGCGGCTCGGGCGTCTGGGCGCCGGACGGCAGCGAGGTCGTCCAGGCGGGCACGGCGCCGGACGAGGTCGTGGCCGCGGTGCTGGGGTGACGGCGGGAGCAGCCCTCCGGCCACCGGAAATACCCGGGGCCCGCGCGCGGCTGTGGTGTGCGGAAGCCGTACCCGGCCGGGGCGGGGACCCCGGGCCTCGCCCGGAGGGACGCCGATCCGGCCGGGACCGTTCAGGAGGTGCAGCGCACGATGGGTGACGAGCAGATGTCCGGCGACTACCGGATCGAGCACGACTCGATGGGGGAGGTCCGGGTGCCCGCCGGGGCGAAGTGGCAGGCGCAGACGCAGCGGGCGGTGGAGAACTTCCCGGTGTCCGGCCAGCGCCTGGAGCGGGCGCACATCGCCGCACTGGCCCGGATCAAGGCCGCCGCCGCGCGGGTCAACGCCCGGCTCGGCGTGCTGGACGAGGAGACCGCCGCCGCGATCGCCTCCGCCGCCGAGGAGGTGGCGGCGGGCCGCTGGGACGCCGAGTTCCCGGTGGACGTGTTCCAGACCGGCTCGGGCACCTCGTCCAACATGAACACCAACGAGGTGATCGCCAGCCTGGCCGGCGAGCGGCTCGGCCGGCCGGTCCACCCCAACGACCACGTCAACGCCAGCCAGTCGTCCAACGACGTCTTCCCGTCCTCCATCCACATCGCCGCCACCGCCGCCGTCAGCCATGAGCTGATCCCGGCGCTGGAGCACCTGGCGGAGGCACTGGAGCGCAAGTCGGCGGAGTTCGCGGGCGTCGTCAAGGCGGGCCGCACGCACCTGATGGACGCCACGCCGGTCACCCTGGGGCAGGAGTTCGGCGGCTACGCGGCGCAGGTCCGGCACGGGCGGGAGCGGCTGCTGGCCACCCTGCCCCGGGTCGCCGAACTGCCGCTCGGCGGCACCGCGGTGGGCACCGGCATCAACACCCCGCCCGGGTTCGCGGCGGCGGTGATCGAGGAGGTCGCGCACGTCACCGGGCTGCCGCTGACCGAGGCCCGCGACCACTTCGAGGCGCAGGGCGCGCGCGACGGCCTGGTCGAACTGAGCGGCCAATTGCGCACCGTCGCCGTCGGGTTCACCAAGATCGCGAACGACCTGCGGTGGATGGGCTCGGGCCCGCGCACCGGTCTCGGCGAGCTGAACCTGCCGGACCTCCAGCCCGGCTCCTCGATCATGCCGGGCAAGGTGAACCCGGTGCTGCCCGAGGTGGTGCTGATGGTCGCGGCCCAGGTGATCGGCAACGACGCCACCGTCACGGTGGCCGGGGCGAGCGGCAACTTCGAGCTCAACGTGATGCTGCCGGTGATCGCCCGCAACGTCCTGGAGTCGGTCCGGCTGCTCGCCAACAGCGCCCGGCTGCTGGCCGACCGCGCGGTGGACGGCCTCACGGCCAACGCCGAACGGGCCCGGGAGTACGCGGAGTCCTCGCCGTCGGTGGTGACGCCGCTGAACCGCTACATCGGGTACGAGGAGGCGGCCAAGGTGGCGAAGCAGGCGCTCGCCGAGCGCAAGACCATCCGTCAGGTGGTGCTGGAGCGCGGGTACGTCGAGCAGGGGCGGCTCACCGTGGAGCAGCTGGACGAGGCGCTGGACGTGCTGCGGATGACCCGGCCGTAGCCGCCCGCCGGCCCGGCCCTGGCGCGCCCGGGGCGCGGAGCGGCGCTGCCGCCCTCCGCGCCCCGGGTGTCGGGCTTGCGGTGACCGTCAGCCCCTGGCCCGGCCTGCCCGGCCGCGCCGCATCGATGCTCCGTTCGACGTCATCGTGGCCATCGAGATGGCGGCGATGCCCAGCAGACACATCACGCCGCCCGCGATCAGGCAGGTGACGATGTTCCGGCCCCGGTCCACCTCTCCCGAGACGACCCACGGCGAGATGATCGTCCACGCGCCGAGCAGGGTCGCCGCCCAGGCCCGTGCGTGGGTTCGCTCGTACGCCGAGCCGTAGCCGGCCATCAGCACGCTGTAGGCGAGGCCGACGATCAGGCAGGTGACGGTGAGCGTGCTGAACGCGGTGAAGCCGACGATCCACGGCGAGGCCGCCAGGAACAGACCGGCCAGAACGGCCAGGGCCTCGACGGCCTGGGCCCGCGGGGTCAGGGTGACCCGCTCGTAGTGCTCCCGGAGTTCGAGGATGTCCGGATGGTGCTCCATGCCCATCGGCGTTTGGGTCGACACCGATACCACCTCCTAGGTTTCGAACATGGAGGGCTCTAGCCCAGTACCATTCTGGCGCCGTTCATCCGTTTTGCACCTTTTCACCTGGGCCGTTACCCTTTCGCGCCCGATCCGTCCCGGCGGGTGACCGGGCGGGCGGCCTCGCGGGCGGAGGGGCGGGTGACCGCGCGGGCGGCCGGCGCGGGCGGAGGGGCGGGTGAGCGGGCGGTGCACGCGCGGGTGACCTCCGTCTCACCGTCGCCTGCCTCCCTTGCCTATGCAACTCGTTGCATAGCAGGATGCCGGGCATGGCACTGGAGCACGCGATCCTCGTCTCGCTGCTGGAACGGCCCGGCTCCGGCTATGAACTGGCCCGGCGCTTCGACCGGTCCATCGGCCGCTTCTGGACCGCCACCCACCAGCAGATCTACCGGGTGCTGCGGCGGATGGAGGCGGACGGCTGGGTGCGCGCCGAGGAGGTCGCCCAGGACGGCCGGCCGGACAAGAAGGTCTACTCGGCGGCCCCGCCCGGCCGTGAGGCGCTCGCCGGCTGGCTGCGCGAGCCCGTCGAACCGGAGACCGTCCGCCACGAGTTGGCCGTCCGGATCCGGGCGGCGGCCTTCGACGACCCGGCCGCGCTGATCCCCGAGGTCGAGCGCCACCGGGAGGGACACGCCGCCCTGCTCGCCCGCTACCTGCACGGCGAGCGGCGCGACTTCCCGGAGGCCTACGCCCCGGACGCCGCCGGCCCCGGCAGATCCGCCGTGGACGCGCTCGACGCCCAGCGGCGGCTCCAGCACGTGGTGCTGCGCGGCGGCATCGAGTACGAGCGGATGACGCTCGCCTGGCTCGACGACGTGCTCGCCACCCTGCGCGAGCTGGCCGACGGCCGCTGATCCCGCCCGCCGCCCCCTCTTTCCCTCACCCCCGCCCCCCTCACCCTCGACCCTCCGGGAGCCCGCGATGCTCTTCAACCCGCGCACCTACGACCCCGCGCAGTTCGACGAGCCGACCCGCCGGCTGCTGCGCGCGACCGTGGACTGGTTCGAATCGCGCGGCAAGAAGGCGCTGATCGACACCTACATCGACCGCGCCTGGTACGCCGACTTCCTCGAATTCGCCGCGAAAGAAGGCCTGTTCGCCGAGTTCCTGACGCCCTCCGCCGCCGACCCGGACAAGCGCTGGGACACCTCGCGGATCGCCGAGCTGAACGAGATCCTCGGCTTCTACGGGCTCGGCTACTGGTACACCTGGCAGGTCACCATCCTGGGCCTGGGTCCGGTGTGGCAGAGCGGGAACGAGGCCGTACGGGCGCGCGCGGCCCGACTCCTGACGGAGGGTCACGTCATGGCGTTCGGCCTCTCCGAGCGCGGCCACGGCGCCGACATCTACTCCACCGACATGGTCCTCACCCCGGACGGCGAGGGCGGCTTCACCGCCACCGGCTCCAAGTACTACATCGGCAACGGGAACGTCGCCGGCCTGGTCTCGGTGTTCGGCCGCCGCTCGGACGTCGAGGGGCCGGAGGGCTACGTCTTCTTCGCCGCCGACAGCCGCCACGAGGCGTACCACCTGGTGAAGAACGTGGTGAACGCCCAGATGTACGTCAGCGAGTTCCGGCTGGAGGACTACCCGGTCCGCGCCGAGGACGTCCTGCACACCGGCAAGGCCGCCTTCGACGCCGCCCTGAACACCGTCAACGTCGGCAAGTTCAACCTGTGCACCGCGTCGGTCGGCATCTGCGAGCACGCGATGTACGAGGCCGTGACGCATGCCCACAACCGGGTGCTGTACGGCAAGCGGGTCACCGACTTCCCGCACGTGCGCCGGGAGTTGACCGACGCCTACGCGCGGCTGGTGGCGATGAAGCTGTTCTCCGCCCGCTCGGTGGACTACTTCCGCACCGCCTCCCCCGAGGACCGCCGCTACCTGCTCTTCAACCCGATGACCAAGATGAAGGTCACCACCGAGGGCGAGAAGGTCATCGACCTCATGTGGGACGTCATCGCGGCCAAGGGCTTCGAGGCGGACACCTACTTCGACAAGGCCGCCAAGGACATCCGCGGCCTGCCGAAGCTGGAGGGCACCGTCCACGTCAACCTGGCACTGATCCTCAAGTTCATGGCCAACTACCTGTTCGACCCGGCCGAGTACGCCCCGGTGCCGACCCGGCAGGACGCCGCCGACGACGCGTTCCTGTTCCGGCAGGGCCCGGCCCGCGGCCTCGGCGCGATCCGCTTCCACGACTGGCGGGCCGCCTACGACGCGCACGGGCACCTGCCGAACGTCGCCCGCTTCCGCGAACAGGCCGACGGATTCTGCGAGTTGCTGCTCAACCACGCGCCGGGCGCGGAGCAGCAGGCGGACCTGGACTTCCTGCTGGAGATCGGCCAGCTGTTCGCGCTGATCGTCTACGGGCAGCTGGTGCTGGAGCAGGCGGCGCTCACCGGGCTGGACGCGGACCTGCTGGACCAGGTCTTCGACGCGCTGGTGCGGGACTTCTCCGCGCACGCCACCGAGCTGCACGGCAAGGCGTCCGCCAGCGAGGCGCAGGCCGCGTGGGCGCTGGCGCACGTGCGCCGCCCGGTCGCGGACGGCGCACGGGCGGCGAAGGTGTGGGGCATGGTCGAGGCGCTGTCGGGCGCGTACGAGATGGCCCCGTAGGCGAATCCCCCGGGGGTGCCGGTCGGCGGTCCGGCACCCCCGGGGCGTTTCGGGGGCCTGGCGTCAGGCGGACGTCAGAAGGGCACCAGAAGGGCGTCAGAAGGTGAGCTTCCAGCTGTCGATGTAGCCGGTGTCCTGGGGGCCGACGTCCTGGACCTTGAGCTTCCAGGTGCCGTTGGCCGGCGCGGCGGAGGCGTTCACGGTGTACGTGGTCTGCACGTTGGCCGCGGAGTCGCTGCCGCTGGAGGCCTTGAGGCGGAAGCTGGTGCCGTTCGGCGCCACCAGGTCGATGACGAGGTCACCGCGCCAGGTGTGCTTGATGTCCACGCCGACCTGGAGTGCCGACGGGGCGTTGCCGGTGCGGCCGGTGACGGCGATGTCGGAGGTCACGGCCGATCCGTAGTCGGGGATCTGGACGTCGGCGGTGTTCTCGAAGACGGTGCCGGTGGGCGGGGTGGTGCTGCCGGCGGCGAGCGTCCAGACGGCGTGGGCGATGGCGTCGCTCATCCGGTCCAGGGCGGTGTCGTTGATGTTGGCGGTGGTGTCGCAGGAGGAGTGGTAGCAGCGGTCGAAGGGCTGGCCCGCCGTTCCGCCCCACTTCGCGGCCTGGGCGCTGGTCTTGGTGTAGTCGGCGCCGCTGAACAGGCCGCCGACCCGGATGCCGGCGTTCTGGAACGGGGCGTGGTCGGAGCGGCCGTCGCCCTCGAAGTCCTGCTCGGTACTGATGCCGAGACCGGCGAAGTAGTCGCGGAACAGGGCGTCGAGCGCGCTGTCGTAGCGATAGGTGAAGTAGCCGGGGTTGGGCGAGCCGATCATGTCGAAGTTGAGATACGTCTCGATCTTCGAACGCTCGGTGGCCGCAAGGCTGTTGACGTAATTCTGGGAGCCGATCATGCCGTACTCCTCGGCGCCCCACCAGCCGAACCGCAGGTGCTTGGTGGGCTGCAGGCCGGCTCGCGAGACGGCGAGGGCGGTCTCCAGGACACCGGCCGAGCCGGAGCCGTTGTCGTTGATGCCCGGACCGCCGGTGACGGAGTCGAGGTGGGCGCCGGCCATGATGACGTGCGAGGTGTCGCCGCCGGGCCAGTCGGCGATGAGGTTGTAGCCGGTCGAGCCGTTGTAGCTGAAGGTCTTCAGGCTGGTGGTGTAGCCGGCCGCGTCCAGCTTGCCCTTCACGTAGTCGATCGAGGCCTTGTAGCCGGTGCGGCCGTGGGCCCGGTTGCCGCCGTTGGCGGTGGCTATCGACTGGAGTTGGGCGAGGTGCGCCTTGACGTTGGCGACCGGGATGTCGGGGGCGGCGGCGACCGCCGGCGCGGCGGCGGGCACGGGGGCCGCGGGGGCCTTGGGGGCCGCCGAGGCGGCCGGGGCGAGGAAGGCGGCCGCGAGGGTGACGGCGGCAGCGGCGGACAGGGCGGTTCGGCGCAGGCGGGATCGCCGCGGGGCGCGCTCGGTCAATGGGGGCTCCGGTATCCGGTGGGGCAGAACGGAAGCGCGCCACTTCACGGGCGGCGGGGGGGATGGTGAGGGGGTGTGGGGCCGCCGGCCGCGCCGAAAAGTTGACGCGACCATGATGATTGGGCGAACCGGGGAGTCCGTCAAGGGGCAACGAAGGTCTGACAGCTGACAGAATCTGAAATCTGTCAGCTGTCATCTGTCATCTGCTATCTGTCAGCTGTTATCTGTCAGTCGTCAGCTGTCAGCCCTCGACCGGAGGCTGCTCCGGGGTGCGGGGCAGCACCGCCCGGACGACGGCGCCCCCGTCGTGGTTGCCCGTCTCGAACCGGCCGCCGAGTTCCTCGGCCCGCTCGGCCATCGAGCGCAGCCCCACCCCCGAACCGGCGCGCCGCGCGGCCCCGCCCCGGTCCCCGTTCCCCACCGGGCCGGCCGGGAAGCCACAGCCGTCGTCCCAGATCTCCAGCACCACCGCCTCCGGCCGCACCCGCAGCGTCAGCCGGGCCCGGCCGGCGCCCGAGTGCCGCAGCACGTTGTGCAACGCCTCGCCGCTGATCCGCAGCGCCGCCACCTCGACGGCGGCCGGCAGCACGGGCGGCGGGTCCGGGTCCAGCACCAGCGAGATCCGCACCCGCGCCCCGTCCAGCTCCGCGACCAGCCGCCGCAGCGCCACCGCCAGCCCCTCCCCCGCCAGCGCGGCGGGCGCCAGCCCCTCGGTGATCCGGCGCAGTTCGTCGATCGCCTGCCCGATCCCGGCCGACACGGCGACCAGCGAGCGGGCCGCCGGGGAGTCCTCGGGCACGGCCGCCCGCGCGGTGTCGACGCCGAGCCGCAGACCCGAGAGGGTCGGCCCGAGCCCGTCGTGCAGGTCGTGCCGCAGGCGCCGGCGCTCCTCCTCGCGGGCGAGCACGATCTGCCGCCGTCCGCGCTGCAGTTCCTCGTACATCCGCAGCGAGGCGATCGCGGGCGCCGCCTGGTCGGCGAGGAAGCGCAGCACCTCGTGGTCCTGGGCGTCCAGTTCGGGCTGTCCGGTGCGCGGCGGCGCGTAGAGGTCGCCGATCACCGCGCCCTCGTAGCTGAGCGGGAACACCTGGCCGGCGGGCCCGACGGTGCCGACGGCGGCGAGTTCGTGCGGTCCGGTGCGGGTGTGCAGGACGACCCGGGCACCGGGCAGGCCGAGGGCGTTCACCACGGTGTCGCAGAGCAGGGGCGGCGCGTCGGCGGGACTGACGGCGCGGCTCAGTCGCTCGGCCAGCGCCCGTACCACCTGGTAGGGGCGGGCCCGGTCGCCGTAGTAGAAGCGGTCGACGGCCCGCACCACCCACCGGGTGGTGGGTCCGAGCAGTCCGCCGACGGCCAGCGCCGCGGCGGCGAGCAGTTGCGCGGGCGCGCTGCTGGCCTGCGGCAGGGCGCGGCGCAGCAGCAGCGCGATGCCGAGGTAGCCGGCGATCAGCAGGGCGGTGAGGGCGAGGACGCTGAGCATCCGGCGGGTCGCCCGGTCGAGGTAGCGGGAGCGGTCGCGGGTGAACGCGTAGCCGACCGCGCCGAGCATCCACAGCGCGGAGCCGGCGAAGTAGGCGACCGCCGCGACGCTCTCCGAGTTGCCCAGCCGCAGCGCGATGTTGGTGGTGATCAGCCAGACGAGGTAGGGCACCAGCACGGCGGTGACGCTGCGGTGCGGGCGGGCGGAGCGCCGCCAGCGGACGGCGGCGACGACCAGGCTGGCGGCGACCAGGCCCCAGGCGACCAGGGTGGCGTGCCATTCGTCCAGCGGCAGGCCGCGTCCGGGCGGCACCAGGACGTCGCCGTGGTAGGGCAGCGGGCCGCGCAGGCGGACGCTGCACGCGTGCACGGCGCTCCACAGCGCGATGGCCGCGACGAACGCGCGGCCCGGTCCGCCGGGCAGCCGGCCCTCGGGCAGCCAGAGCGGCAGGGCGAGGGAGACGAAGATGAACAGGGCTACGGAGACCAGCAGCAGGGCCGCGCCGAGGACCTTCGCCGCCGTCCCGGCGTCGGTGACCGCGGCGGCGAGGAGGGTGAAGCGGGAGAGGCAGCCGCCGAGGCCGGCGGCGAGCAGGCAGCGGCCGAGACTGCGGCCGGCCGGCGGTGCGGCGGCGGGGCCCGGCACCGTCCCGTCGGGGGCGGGGGCGGCGCGGTGGGCGAGGATGAGCAGCCCGGAGAGCGCGAAGGCGAAGCCGAGGAGGACGGTCTCGCCGTCGTGGAGGTAGAACGGGGCGGTCCAGGGGGCGTCCGGGTGGGTGACGGCGAGCAGGACCCAGCCGAGTCCGCTGAGCAGGGTGGCGGCGCAGGCCCAGGCGGCCGGGCCGAGGACGGTGCGCCGGGGTGCCGCGGGGGGTCGTGCCAGGGACGCCGTCGGGGCGGGCGGGGCCGCCGGGCCGGCCGGGCGGGCGGGCCGGACGGCCGGGCCGGCGGTGTGCCGGGCCGGGGTGGGGGCCGGGGTCGCGGCCGGTTCGCTCATGATGTGGGCCTCCTCCCCCGCATCCTGCGTGTCCTGCCGTCCCGGCGGCGCGGGACGGCGGTCCGGTCCCGGCCCCGGCCCGGCCGGGGGTGGCGGCGGATGACCCGCGGGGGTGCGGGTCAGCCGTCGCCGAGTCCCATGTCACGGGCCCGGGCGACGGCCTCCGCGCGGGTCGCGACGTGCAGCTTCTCGAAGATGTGGGTGACGTGGTTGCGGACCGTCTTCTCCGCGACCACCAGTTCGCGGGCGATCCGGCGGTTGTCCAGGCCGCGCGCCACCAGGTCGAGGACCTCGGCCTCGCGGGCGGTGAGCGCCGGGAAGAGCTGGCCGGCCTCGCGCACCCGGGCCCCGGCGAGCAGCGTGGTGATCCGCTCGGCGACATCCGCGCCGAACACCGCGCCGCCGGCCGCGACCGTGCGCACGGCGTGCAGCACCTCCTCGCGGCCGGCGCCCTTCACCAGGTAGCCGCGGGCCCCGGCCTGGAGGGCGGCGAGCAGGCTGCCGTCGTCGTCGGCCATGGTGAGCATCAGCACCGGAGGGGCGGGCTGGTCGAGGGAGAGCCGGCGGGTGGCCTCCAGGCCGGAGCCGTCCGGCAGCGAGAGGTCCATCACGACGACGTCGGGGCGGTGGCGGGCGACCGCCTCCGGGACGTCGCCGGCGCGCTCCGCCTCGGCGACGACGACGATGCCCTCGGCGCTCTCGAGGGCGGCCTTCAGCCCCTCCCGGAACAGCGGGTGGTCGTCGACGATCAGGACCCGCACGGGCGTGGCCGCCGGGTCCTCCTCCGGCGGGGCTTCCGGCTGCTGCGGGTCTTCGGCGGGCTGCTCTTCATCCACCTGGCCGACACTACCAGCGATATGGGTGTGACTTTCCGTGACAGGCCTGGTGACGGGGTGTGCGGAGAGGTGTGCGGCGGGGAGCCTGGCCGGGCCGGTGACGGCGGGGCGCGGCGGGCCGGGCGCCGCGCGGCCGCCGCGGACAAGACCGCTGCCCCATGCGCCCGGGACGGCGGGAGGCCGAAACTGGACTCAGTGCGCCCGGGACGGCGTCCGGTCGTCGGTGGGCCCTCCCCACCCGTCCCTAGGCGGTGCCATGACCACGGTGATCCCCTTCCGTCCCCGGCCGCACACGCCCGCCGGGCCCCTGCCGCGCCGCACCGCCGCGCAGCGCCGGCTGACCGCCGCCGCCACGGTCACCGTGCTCTGCCTCGCGGTCGCCACCCTCTGGGTCTGCTACGTCCTGGTGCATCTCGGCGCCCCGGGCATCGAGGGGCCCCGGGACCAGCTGGCCATCCTGCTCTACGCGCTGCCGACGGCGGCGGCGGGGATGCTGCTGCACGCCCACCGGCCGGGAAGTCCGCTCGGTTGGGTGATGCTCCTCTACGCGCTGACGTCCATCCTGCCGAGCGCGACGGCCGCGCCCGTGTGGGTGGAGGTCTCCGACCCCGGGATCGTGGGCGCGGTGGCGGTGGTGCGCGCGGTGTGCGACACCGTCGGCGTGACCCTGTTCTACGTGCTGCCGCTCTGGCTGCCGGCCGGCCGGCTCACCACCCGCCGGTGGTGGTGGTACATCGGTGCCGTCACCCTCTGGGTGATCCCGGACACGATGTCCTACCTGGACCGCCCGACCGTCTTCGGGCGTCCCAACCCGCTCGCCGACAGCGCCCCCGCGGACTTCCTCGGCTCCGTGTCCGACCGCCTCGGCGGTCTCTACGACACGACCAACTACCTGCTGATCGGCATCGCCGCCACCGTGCTGCTGGTGCGGCTGCTGCGGCGCAGCGCGCCCCGGCGGCGCGCGTACGTGGCCGGGATGCTGGGCGCCTACCTGCTTTGGGCGGGCATGGAGGACTACTACGACCGCAACTTCCAGTACGCGTACTGGCTGAGCTACTCGCTGTTCACGGCGGCCGGCGCGGTGTGGGCGGTGGCCGTGGCCTTCCTGGTGGTGCGCGACGGCGGGTGGCGGCTGGACCGGGCGGCCCGGTCCGTCCTGATCGGGCTGCTGCTCGCGACCGGGCTCACCGTGCTGTTCGTGGGGTGCGCGGCGGTGCTGTCCGGGTGGCTGGTGCCGGGCCGAGGCGCCGCCGCGCTGGTGCTGATCGCCCTGGTCTTCGCGCTGGGTGCGGGCCTGCCGCGGGCCGCCCGGTGGGCCGTGGGCGTGGTGGACCGGCTCTACTACGGCGACCGCGCCCAGCCCTACCAGGTGCTGCGGACGCTGGCCGGGCAGGTCCGGCAGGTGGTCGAGCCGGAGCGGCTGCCGTCCGCGCTCTGCACCGCCGTCGCGGAGGAGCTGCGGCTGCCGGGGGTGGCGTTGGCCGTCACCACCCGGGCCGGGCGCCGGTCGCTGGCGGCGGTGGGGCGCCTCGACGGGCCGGTCCAGGGCTTCGAACTGGTCCACAACGGTTCGGTGATCGGGGAGTTGACGGTCGGGCTGCGTTCGGGTGAGGAGCGGCTGGACGCCAGTGACGTCGACATCCTGCGCTCGCTCGCGGACCAGGCCTCGCCGGCCGTCGCCTCGCTGCGGCTGCAGGAGGACCTGCAGGCCAGCCGGGAGCAGATCGTCGCGGCGCGCGAGGAGGAGCGGCGGTGGCTGCGGCGGGACATCCACGACGGGCTCGGCCCGGCGCTGGCCGGGCTGCGGCTGCGGGTCGACAACGCGGCCTCGGCGGCCGGGGCGGCGGGGGCCGGCGGGACAGTCGGCGGCGAGGCGGGGCCGGAGGCGATCGCGCAGACGCTACGGGGCGTCTCGGGCGACCTGGCGATGACGATCAAGGAGGTGCGGCGGATCACCGACCGCCTCGGACCGGCGCCGCTCGGCGAGTTCGGCCTCACCCGGGCCGTCCAGCACCTGGCGTCCTCGTTCAGCAGCGACGGGCTCGCCGTCAGCGCCGCGCTGCAGCCGGACCCGCTGCCGGAGCTGCCGGCCGCCGTCGAGGTGGCCGCGTACCGGATCACCGCCGAGGCGCTGAACAACGTGCTGCGGCACGCCCGCGCCCGGCACGCCCAAGTGGCGCTCAGGGTGGACGAGTCGAACCTGACGCTGACCGTCCAGGACGACGGGATCGGCCTCGGCCTGTTCCCGGCCGCCCCCGTCCTCACCACGGACACGGACACGGGCACCGGCACCGGCACCGGCACCGGCACGGGCACCGGCACGGGCGAGGCGGACGGGGCGGGCGTGGATTCGACGGCCGGGGTCGGCCTGCGGTCGATGGCGGACCGGGCGGCCGAGATCGGCGGGCACTGCACCGTCGACCGGCTTCCGCGGGAGAGCGGGACCCAGGTGCTGGCAGTCCTCCCGCGCCACCCCTCGCAGGGACGCGGCGCGGAGGGCGGACGGCCGGGCGCCGACGGCTGACAATTGACAACTGACAGATTTCAGATGACAGATAACAGCTGACAGATTTCAGATCCTGTCAGCTGTTATCTGTCATCTGTCAGTTGTCAGCCGTTCCCCCCCCAAGGCGCCGCCCGGACCGCCGCCCGCCCCCGGAGCCGGTGGCTCTGGGGGCGGGCGGGATGGGGGCGGAGGATCGGGACCAGGACGGCAAGGCTGGACGATCGTGGGTGACCGGCTCAGCAGTCCTTCTCGCCCGGCCTGCAGTGGCGCTCGGTGTCCGGAGGGGTCTTGGCGGGGACCGACGACTTGGCCACCGCACCGACGACGGCGCTCCTGATGACCGCGGCGGCCGCGGCGACACCGACGATCGCGGACGCGACGCCGAGCGTCTTCGAGGTCGTGTTCGTTGCCATGGGATGGTGCTCCAAATTCTTCAGCTCCGAGCGGTCCAACCGATCAACCGCTCTGCACTCCACTCTGGTCGGCGCAGCGCCCCGGGCACATGGGCCCGCCGTCCCGTTCCGGTCCCAGAAACGGGACGGCGGACGCGACGGCGGGCCGTCCGCGCAGCTCAGGGCAGCATCAGCACCGGCTTCACCACCTCCCCCGACTCCGCCGCCGCGGCCGCCTCCTCGATCGCCGCGAACGGGAACGTCCGCACCAGCCGGTCCACCGGCAGCCGTCCCGCCCGCAACAGGTCCACCAGCACGGGCAGGAAGCGCTCCGGCACGCTCGCCCCCTGGTTCACCCCGACGATCCGCGGCGCCCGGGCGAGCAGCCCGGGAACGTCCAGGCCCACCTCGGTACCGGCCGGCGGCGCGCCCACCACCCCGCAGGTCCCGCCGACGGCCAGCGCCTCCACCGCCTGCCGCAGCGCGCGGACGCTGCCGCTGGTCTCCAGCGCGTGCCGCGCGCCGCGCCCGCCAGTGAGGTCGCGCACCGCCGCCACCGGGTCCCCGCTGCCCGCGTCCACCACGTCGGTGGCACCGAGCTCCCGGGCCAGCGCGAGCCGCTCCGGGCGCAGGTCGACGGCGACGATCCGCACCACCGGCGTCGAGCGCGCCGCCAGGACGGCGGCCAGCCCCACCGCGCCCGCTCCGAACACGACCAGGGTGTCGCCGGGTTCGGGCCGCAGCACATTGAGGACGGCGCCCGCACCGGTCTGCACCCCGCAGCCGAGCGGCGCCAGCAGTTCGAACGGCACCGGCGTCCCGGTGACGGGCACGGCGTTGCGCTCGTCGGCGAGCGCGTACCCGGCGAAGGAGGACTGGCCGAAGAAGTGGCCGTGCAGCGCGGCGCCGCGGTGGCGGCCGGTCCCGTGCACGGTGGCGCTGCCGTCCAGCCGGAAGCCGCCGAACAGGTTGAGCGCGGCCCAGTGGTCGCAGCGCACCGGCAGCCCGGCCCGGCAGGGCGGGCAGGCGCCGCAGGAGTCGAAGGTCAGCACGACGCGGTCGCCGGGCCGCACCCGGGTGACGGCGTCGCCGACCGCCGCGACGGTGCCCGCGCCCTCGTGGCCGAGGACGGCGGGCAGCGGCGCGGGCGTGCGGCCGGCCCGCACGCTCAGGTCGGTGTGGCAGATCCCGACGGCGTGGATCCGCACCAGGACCTCGTCCGCGCGCGGCCCGTCCAGCCGGACGGTCTCCGGGCGGAACGGCCCGCCGGTCTCCCGCACCACGGCGGCGGTGGTCTCGATCATGACGGACCGGCCCCGGCCGGCGGCGCGCCGCCCGTGTCCCATGGCTCCGTGGGCGTGAACAGCCGGTCGGGGGTGGACCGTTCGTAGGGCATGCCGGGCGGCATCGCGAGCACTTCCAACTGGAGGCCCCAGGGCGTGCGGAAGTACACCCAGCGGTCGCCGTCGATCGGTCCGCCGTCGGTGATGGTCTGCGGTTCGCCCAGCACCTCGACGCCGGGCCGGCCCCGCAGGTAGGCGACGGCGCGGTCCACGTCGTCGACGGCGATCGCGAGGTGGTGCCCGCCCCAGTCGCTGTTGGCGGGCAGCGCGCGGCGCTGGTCCGGCGCGCTGTACTGGAACAGTTCCAGGTTGCCGACCGGGCCGAGGCGCAGCATCGCGATGTGCGCCACCGCCGAGCGGTGGACGCCGAGTTGGCGGTTCATCCAGTCGTCGTCCCCGGGCGGCGCGGCGACCGGCCCGAGGCGGTAGAGCAGGCGCGCGCCGAGCACGTCGGTGAAGAACGCCACCGCCTGGTCGAGGTCGGGGACGGTGTAGGCGACGTGGTGCACGGCGCGCGCACCGGGGATGCCGGTCATCGGGCGCTCCTTCCGGATCCCTCCGCGGGGAAGGGCTGTTCGTGGGCGGCGTCGCGCTGGTTGGCGATCGCGCTCATCAGGCTGAGGCCGCCGTCGACGGTGAGCGAGACCCCGGTGGTGTAGGCGGCGTCCGGGCCGGTCAGGTGGACGATGGCGGCGGCGACCTCCGCCGCCCGGCCCGGCCGGCCCACCGGGATGGCGGGCCGGGCAAGTGCGCCGAGGTCGCGGCCGCGGAGGTCGCGGCCGCCGGCCACACGGTCGTCGAGGGCACGGCCGCCGACGGCACAGTCGTCGAGGGCACGGTCGTCGAGGACGCCGTTCATCCGGGTGGCGGTCTCACCGGGGCTGACCGCGTTCACGGTGATCCCGTACGGGGCGAGTTCCAGGGCCATCACCCGGGTGAGTCCGCCCAGCGCGCCCTTGGCCGCGCAGTAGGCGGAGCCGCCCAGGATCGGGGTGAACTCGTGGACGGAGGTGACGTTGACGATCCGCCCGCCGCGCCCCTGGCCGACCATCCGGCGGGCGGCCGCCTGGGCGCAGGCGAACGGTCCGGTGAGGTCCACCGCGAGGATCCGCCACCAGTCGTCGAGGTTCTCCTCCAGGACGGGTGAACGGTGGTTGATCCCGGCGGAGTTGACCAGGATGTCGATCCCGCCGAGCCGGTCGGCGGCGGTGTGCACGGCCCGCGCCGCGGCGGCCGGGTCGGCGAGGTCGAGCGGAAGCAGCATGGTCCGCCCGCCGGCCAGTTCGGCCGTGCGGCGGGCGGCGGCGCGGTCGGCGCGGTAGCCGATCGCCACCGCGTGCCCGGCCCGGGCCAGGGCGACGGCGGTGGCCCGGCCGATGCCGGAGCTGGCCCCGGTGACGACCGCCACCGTGGGCGGCGGCCCGCCGCCGCCGGGGTGCCGGTGGTGCGGTCCGGCGGCGCTCATCGGGTCACCTCCGGCACGGTGGCGGGGCGGACTTCGTAGCCGGCCCGGGCGAGGCTCGGCGCGCCCAGGTAGCCGTAGAGGGCGGCGGTCGGGCCGGCCGGGCCGGTCCGGAAGCCGTGCCACTCACCGGCGGGGACGAACACCAGGTCGCCGGCGCGGACCGGGACCTCGGTGGCCGCCGTGAGGTGGGTGCCGCCGCCGGAGAGGACGAGAAAGAACTCGTCCGCGTGCGGGTGGCGGTGCAGGTCGTGGCTGCCGCCGGCGCCGAACTCCGAGGCGGCGACGGTGAGTCGGTGGGCGCCGACGGTCTCGTCGGTGGCCAGCCAGCGCACCGCCATGCCGGCCGAACCGGCGATCGGCGCGCCGGCGACAGCGGTATCGGCATCGGCGTCCCCGCCGCGCGCGGCCGGGACCGCCGGGACGGGCGGATCCGTGGCGTCGCCGTGCGACCGGAGGCCGGGCCTCGGCGGGGCGAGCGGGACGGGGTGGGGGCGCTGCGCGGGCCGGTCGCCGGGCACCGCGAGGGGCCGGACGGTCAGCACGGCGGCGGGCGCGCCGGGCAGGGCGGTGAGTCCGCAGGAGCTGCCGGGCGGGTGGTAGAGGCCCTCGCCCGGGCCGAGCACGCGCCCGGAGGAGCGGATCGCGCCGGAGAGCACCAGCGTCACGCATTCGCCCACCCGGGAGGGGTGGTGCTCGACGCGGACGCCGGGCGGCAGGGTCTCGACGGTCAGCCCGCCGTGCGCGGACGGCAGGTGCTGCGGGTCGATCAGCCGCCGGAACGCGGGGGCCGTCCGGGGGACGGCGGCGGGTACGAGGATCACGCGGGATCTCCTTCGGGGAGGGCGGGTGGCGGGACGGGCGCCGGGTCGTCGGCGCGGCCGAAGTCGAGGAGCACCTTGGGCGGGCCGCTGCGGCCGCCCGCGAGCATCCGGAACGCCTCCGGTCCGGCGGCCGGCGCCAGCACGGCGGCGATCAGCGGCTCGGCCGTCAGCACGCCGTCGCGGAACAGCCGCAGCGTGCGGTCGTAGTGGTCCAGACCGTGCCGGACGCCGATCACCTCCAGCCCGCGCAGGGCGAGCCGGCCCGGGTCGAAGTCCGGGCACGGGCCGCCGGCCACGCCGATCACGGCGAGCCGGCCGCCCGGTTCGAGCAGGTCGAGGCCGAGCGCGAACGCCGGCGCCGCGCCCGACGCCTCGACGGCGAGCGCGTACCGGGCGACGCCCTCGGCGCGCGCCCGCTCGGGGCTCAGGGCGCGGCGCGCGCCGCAGCGCAGCGCGAGCCGCCGCCCGGCCGGGTCGATGCCCACGGCGTCGACCGACTCGCCCAGTCGGGCGGCGAGTTGGACGGCGAGCAGGCCGATGGTGCCGGTGCCGAGGACGACCACCCGGTCACCGAGCCGGCAGCGGGCCCGTTCCAGGCCGGCCACCACGGTCACCGCCGGTTCGACGAGGACGGCGGCCCGGTCCGGCACCCGGCCGGGGATCCGGGACAGCGAGCGTTCCGGCATCACCACGTACTCGGCGGCGGCGCCCTGGCGGCCGTAGAGGCCGACCTCGGTGAGGCGTTCGCAGAGCGGGCGGCGGCCGCGCCGGCACATCCGGCACAGGCCGCAGTGCACCATGGTGTGGCCGACGACCCGGTCGCCGGGCGCGAACTCGCCGACGTCGCGGCCGACTTCGGTGACCGTGCCGCACCATTCGTGGCCCGGGACGAGCGGGTAGCGGGCCCGCCCGTCGCGCAGGTAGGCGGCGGTGCCGTGGAGGAGTTCGAGGTCGGTGCCGCAGAGGCCGACCAGGGAGGTGCGCACGGTGACCGCGTCCGGTCCGGGCGGGCCCGGCCGGGGCACCCGGGCGAGGGCCACCCGGTGCGGCGCCTCGAACCGCAGCGCCGCCATGGTGGCCCGGGCGGTGGTGGCCCGGGCCGTGAGGGCGGGAGCCGTGGCAAGGGCGGCCCCCGCCGTGGTGGCGGGGGCCTCGGTGCGGGTCGCGGCGGCGGCCTCGGCGGGGCCGGTCACGGCCGGCTCCGCCGTTCGGCGCGCCGCCGGGCCAGGGAGCGCCTGGTCCCGGTGGTGCGGCGGGGCGCGGCCAGGGCGAGGCAGAGCACCTCGGCGCCCAGCGGGCCGGCCTCCAGGAGCAGCGCGCGGCCCCGGGTCGCCAGCAGCAGATCGCCGTCGGCGGCCAGGTGGTCCGGCTCGTCGTGGTTCTGGCCGACGAGCAGGGAGCCGCGTGCCACGAACAGGACGGTCTCGCCCTCGGGCTGTCCCGGCAGTGTGTGGTGGGCGCCGGGGCTGAGCCGCAGGTGGTCGAAGGTCTCGCAGGCACTGGTGAGCATGGAGCGGCGCGCCAGGCAGCGCACGCGCACGCGCTCGCCGTGCGGGCCGAGGATGACGGCGGCCGAGGCCGTCGCGGTGGTGACGATCACCTTGTCTCGCCTCCCTTCTGACTCGGAGGGGTTTCGGGGTGGTCCGGGTGGTGGTCGGCGGTGCGGCCGTCCGGCTCGGCGGCCGGACGTTCCGCGCCGGGACGTTCCGCGCCGGGACGCGCGGCCCCGGGGCGCGCGGCCCCGGGAGGCTCGGCCCCGGGACGCTCGGCCCCGGGACACTCGCTCTCCTGGCTCCCGGTCCGCGGCCGTTCGGTGGTCGGCCGCTCCGCCGCCGGGTGGGCGCGGGCCCGGCCCGGGTGGCCGGCGACGGCGAGCACCGCGTGGAAGAACTCCAGTCCGGCGGTGCCGGCGGTGAACACGGTGTGCGCGCCGAGCGGCAGGGTGACGGCGGTACCCTCGACCAGGGGGATTCCGGCGTCGGCGGCCGTCGCCTCGCTTCCGGGCCCGGCCTCGGCAGTGGCCTCGGCAGTGGCCTCGGCCTGCGGCACCGTGGCGGTGCCCGAGCCCGCCGTGATGTACAGCGCGCGCTCGACGCCCTCGGCGGTGATCTCGACGCTGCGGCCCGGGTCGAGCCACTGCAGTCCGACGGCGCGCAGCGGTCCGGTCAGCACCCGGCTGGGGTCGACGGCGCCGCGTCGGCGGAGGTCGGTGATGACGGTGCCCGACATGACGGGAACTCCTTCTGGTCTCCTGCGGTCCGTTCGGGGCCGCTTCCGATCTCCACGGTGTGCCGCCTGTCGTCCCGGTCGCACGGGAACCCGGTCCCGTCCTGTTCCCGACCCGCGCCCGGCCCGCTCCCGACCCCTTCCCGGACCTGGCCCGGCCGCCGCCCGGCCACGGCCCGGGGCCGTGTCCCCGAGGGCTCACCGCGCACCCGGGACCACCGGGTCCCGGACGGGTCCGGCGGCGGCGGTGCGGCTGCGCGGGACGCCCGCCCCGGCGAGGTCGCCCAGTCCCTCCACCGCGGCCCGCAGCACCGCGGCGTCCACCGGGGTGAGCAGCCTGCCGTCGGCGCAGTACGGGCGGCCGGGCTCGGCGAGGAGCAGCAGCCCGGGCGCGGTCGCGGCGACCAGCGCGGCGGTCAGCCGGTCGGGGTCGACGCCGCCGGGCAGGGCGGTCGCCGAGCCGTTGCGGGCCAGCAGGTCCCGGTGGGCCCAGCCGGTGGCCCCGGCCGCCACGCCGAGGCGCACCGCCACCCGGGCGGCGAGCAGCAGGCCGAGCGCCTCGGCGTCGCCGGGCGCGAGGGCGGGGCCGGCGACGGCCCGTACGGCGGCGGCGAGGCTCCGGCCGTAGCCGAGGGCCAGCGCGGGGCCGGTCTCGTCGGGGTCGAAGCACACCAGGACGGCGCGCGCGTCGGCGCACAGGGCGAGCAGCGCGGTGAGCGTCGAGGCGTCGTAGCGGGCCTCGGGGTGGAGCAGGGCGGCGAGCATCGGGTACTGGGCGGGGCAGACGGCGAGCACATGGCGGACGACGGCGACCATCCCGGCGCGGGTCAGGCCGGCGGGGCGGGCGGCGAGCAGGTCGGCCCGGACCCAGACCAGCGCGGTGGGGACGGGGCGGTGCAGGGCCAGCGCGGGGCCGCAGGCGGCGGCCAGGTCGGTGGGCACCCGGACGTCGGCCGGGAGCCCGCAGGCCCGCTCGCCGCCGACGGCGACGACGACGGTGCGGCCGGCCCCGGTGGGGGCGGTGGCCGGCGGCCCGTCGCGCAGGTCGTGCGCGGTGGTGGGCGCCAGCCCGGCGGCGAGCGCGTGGACGCGGGCCGCCTGGTCGGCGGGCGCCGTACCGTCGGTCACCACGAGGAACCGGTCGGCCGCGAGCGCGGCGAGCCGCACCCCGAGTTCGGCCCAGGACGGCTCGCCGGCGCGCACCGCGAGGAAGACCTGCGCGGCACCGGCCTGGATCCGCCGGTCGAGCCGGACACTGCGACGCATGGTGGCCTCCTGCCGTCCGGACCGCCCGGACCCTCCGGACCGTTCGAACGGCTCCACGCTGCGCCGCCCACCGCCCCGCCCGCCTGAGCCGCCGGCCCCCACCGCGTCCCGCGCCCGCGCCCGGGACGGTCCGGGCGGGGACGCGGGGCGCGGTGGGGCGGCCGTGGGGCGGCCTCGGGGCCGGCCTGGGACGTCCTGCCCGGCACCGCGGTTCCCCGGCGGCACGGCCGTTCCCCTCCGGTACGGCCGCTACCGCCGCCCGCCCGCCGGCGTCGCCCGCCCGCCGGCCTCCGGGCGGCGTTCCGGCAGGGCGGTGCTCACGTGTTCCGGCAGGACGGTCAGGCAGAGCAGGTCCGCGCCGAGCGGGCCGCCGTGCAGATGGACGGATTCGCCGCGCGGCGCGAGCAGCAGGGTGCCGCGCTGGAGCAGGCGCAGCGGTTGGTCCGGGCAGTCGACCAGGACGACGGGCCCGCGCAGCACGTACCAGGCGGCCTCGGTGGCGTCGCGGCCGGTGAGGTCGTAGCAGGCGCCCGGGCCGAGGCTGACGTGTTCGAAGGCCTCGCACTCGCTGTGCAGCATGCCGCGGCGGGCGAGGCAGCGGGTGCGGATCCGCTGGGCGCCGGGGCCGACGAGCAGGCGGGGCCCGGCGGTCGGGGTGACGATCATCGCGGCCCACCGCCCCCCGGCACGAGTTCCGCGTGCAGGTAGACGAGCCCGCCGGCGCCGGCCGCGAGGTCGAGCGCGGTGCCCAGCGGCAGGGTGAACGCCGTGCCGGGGCGCAGCGGCACCCGGAGGCCCCCGGTGCCCGCGCGGCCGGTGCCGCCGATCACGAAGGCGGTGTGCTCGACGCCGTCCGCGAGCAGGAAGTCGCCTTCGCCGGTGGCGAGTTCGACGTGCCGCAGCAGGCACAGCGGTCCGCCGAGGACGGCGGACGGGTCGAGCGGGCCGGCGCGCCGCAGGTCGCGGACGACGGTGCTGCCGACGCGGCGGCCGGGGTCCGGGGCCGGCGGTCCGGCGGGCAGTTCGATCACCAGCCACTCCAGCGGCCCGGCCCCGGTGTTGCGCAGGCCGTGCCGGGTGCCGACGGCCGTCAGGACGGCGTCGCCGGCGCGGACGGCGTGCGGGCGGCCGTCGAGGGTGACCTCGCCCTCCCCGGTGAGCAGCACGTACACCTCGCGGGTGCGGGTGTGCAGGTGTTCGCCGCTGACCCCGCCGGCCGGGACGCGAGCCCATTCGACGGCCTCCCAGTCGCCGGTGAGTCCGGCGCGGCGGGCGAGGCAGGTCCACTGGGTGGTCCCGGCCGCGCCGTGCACACCGTGGACGTCGGCGGGCGCGGTGGTGTCGGCGATCACGACGGCGCTACGCACGTGTCCCACTCCCCACGGCCGCGCCGGCGTCCTCGCCGGCCGACCAGATGCGCAGCCGGCCGGCCGCGGCGGCGAGTTCGGCCGTGTCGAGGTCGTCGACGAAGACGCCCGCGCCGATCCCGCGGGGCAGCGGCAGCCGTTGCCTTCCGTCGCGGTGGCGGACCGTGTCGGCGAGCGCCTCGCCGAGCGTGACCGGCTCCATCAGCGGGTGCCAGACGGGCAGTTCGAGCCGGCGCATCAGCCGCAGGATCCGTTCGGTCTGCCCGTCGTCGAGCAGGCCGCGGCGCCGGGCGACGACGGTGGTGAGCGCCATGTCGACGCAGACCGCCTCGCCGTGCAGGAGTTCGGGCAGCGCGCGCATCTCGACCGTCGGGCTGAACGAGTGGCCGTAGTCCATCAGGCGCTCCAGGCGGTGCTCCCAGAGGTTGGGCTGGAGTTCCTGGAGCATGCCGTGGACGGCGCGGCCGAGGACGGCGGCGCCGGCGCCCGGGGACTGGAAGCCGGTGTCGAGCAGGTCGCGGCCGTGCCGTTCCAGCAGGGCGAACAGGTCCGCGTCCTTGATCAGCGCGATCTTGAGGATCTCGGCGAGGCCGTTGCCGATGTGGCGCCGGTCCAGGGTGGCGAGGAAGGCCGGGTCGAGCAGGGTGTCGACGGCGGGGTGGTAGGTGCCCAGGCGGTTCTTGTGGCGGCCGTGGTTGACGCCGGTCTTGGCGCCGACGCCCGCGTCGACCAGGCCGATCAGCGTGGTCGGGACGCGCACGAAGGGGGTGGAGCGGCGGTAGAGGCTGCAGGCGAGGCCGACGACGTCGGTGAGCACGCCGCCGCCGACCGCGATCACCGGTTCGCCGCGGCGGGAGATCCCGAAGGAGTCCATCCGGTCGGCGACCTGGAACACCGCGTCCATGGTCTTCACCTGCTCGTGGGCGAGCAGGACGTGCGTCTCGTACGCGACGCCCCTGGCGTCGAGGTAGCGGCGCAGGCGGTCGCCGTGCAGCTCGTGGACGCGGGCGTCGACGACGACGAGCCGGCGTCCGGGCGGGCCGCCGGCCGCGGCGAGCGCCGGGTTGTCCGGGTCCAGCACGCCGGGGGTGAAGCGGACCCGGTAGCTGACCGGCAGGGCGGTGGCGACCGTCCAGCCGGTGGCGGGGGCGCCGTTCACCGGGTCGCCGGTGGCGTGCAGGCCGTGGTCGTGGTCGTGGTCGTGCGCGCCGGGCCCGGACGCGGGCGCGGGCGCGGCGGACCCGAGGGAAGCGGCGGAGGCCGCGGACACGGCGGAGGCCGCGGACACGGCGGAGGCCGCGGTCACGGCGGAACGGTGCTGGGGGTGGGGGATGGACACAGGTCGGCTCCTTCGGCGGGGCTGCGGGTCGAGTCGGCCGGCCCGGTGGCTGAGGGAGCGACCACCGGGCCGGTGTGCACCACGCTGGACCGCCCGCCGTCCCGGACGCACGGGCGGCCGGACCCATCCGCGTCCCGGCCCCGCCCGGGACCGCCCCCGCCGAGCCCCCGGGGCCCCCGGGTCCGTTCGCGCCACGCGCCGCCCCGGCGACGTACGGTGGAGAACGGAGGCCGAACCATGCACGCCACCGGTACCCACTTCTCCGACCGCACCGACGCGGGCCGCCGGCTGGCCGCCCTGCTGGACCACCTGCGCGGCCCCGGCACCGTGGTGGTGGCCCTGCCGCGCGGCGGTGTCCCGGTGGCCGCCGAGGTCGCCGCCGCGCTCGGCGCGCCGCTGGACATCTGCGTGATCCGCAAGCTGGGCGTCCCGTACCAGCCGGAGCTGGGCATGGGGGCGATCGGCGAGGACGGGGTGCGGGTGATCAACGACCAGGTGGTGCGGCCCGCCGGGGTGACGCCGGAGCAGCTGGCCGCCGTGGAGGTCCGCGAGCGGGCGGAGCTGGAGCGCCGGGCGCGGCGCTACCGGGGCGGGCGCCCGCCGGTGGACCTGCGCGGGCGGACGGTGGTCGTGGTCGACGACGGCATCGCCACCGGCTCGACCGCCCGGGCGGCCTGCCTGATCGTGCGGGCGCGCGGCGCGGCGCGGGTGGTGCTCGCCGTGCCGGTGGCGCCGCGGGACTGGACGGAGCGGCTGAGCGGGGTCGCCGACGAACTGGTGTGCGTGGGCACGCCGTCGCCGTTCTTCGCGATCGGCGAGTTCTACGCGGACTTCACGCAGACCGAGGACGCGGAGGTGCTGCGCCATCTCGCCGCGGCCCGTGCCGCCGGGGCGGGGTCCGACGACGGGGCGGGGTCCGACGGCGGGGCGTCCGCGTCCGACCGCGAGTTGACGCTGCCCGCCGCCGGCGTCCGGCTGACCGGCCGGCTGACGGTCCCCGCCGGCGCCCGCGGCGTCGTGGTGTTCGCGCACGGCAGCGGCAGCGGCCGCCACAGCCCCCGCAACCGCCGGGTGGCCGAGTTCCTGAACCGCTCCGGGCTCGCCACCTTCCTGTTCGACCTGCTCACCGAGGACGAGGAGGAGGACCGGCGCAACGTCTTCGACGTCGAGCTGCTGGGCAGCCGGCTGACGGACGTGGCCCGCGCGCTGCCGGCCGAGCAGGCCCGCGCCGACGGGGGCCCGTACCTGCCGCTCGGCCTGTTCGGCGCGAGCACCGGGGCCGCCGCCGCGCTGTGGACGGCCGCCCGGCTGGGCGACGGCGTGGGCGCGGTGGTCTCCCGGGGCGGGCGCCCGGACCTGGCCGGGGAGGGCGCGCTGGCGGCCGTGCGCGCCCCGACGCTGCTGATCGTCGGCGGCCGGGACGAGGCGGTGACCGACCTGAACCGGCGGGCGCGCGAGCGGCTGCGCTGCGAGAGTGAGCTGGCGGTGGTCCCGCACGCCGGTCACCTCTTCGAGGAGCCCGGAACGCTGGACCGGGTCGCCGAGCTGGCCCGCGACTGGTTCGACGGCCACCTCGTCCCGTGCGGGCCGCCCGGCTGAGCGGCCCGAACGACCCGAACGGCCCGAACGACCCGAACGGCCGCAATCCTCCGACCGACCCCCGCCCTGACCAGCGCACTCGCCCGATCCGGGCCGATACGCAGAACTCGTGAAACCCCCCGGATCCACCGAACATTCTGCACAGCCCGACCAGCGATTTCCTGATCACCTTGTACACATTGAACAGTGAAAACCCGATCTGTTGCCCAATCCGCCCGACTGGAGCAAGCTCAGCGCTCAGCCGCCCGCACCGGCCCCCACCCCGACCCCGCGGAGCGGCCGCCTCAAGCGGATGCCTCAATGCCGAGGCCTCAATGTGGAGGAACGACCGATGACCCCGCAGTCCCACGCCCTTGAGCTGACCCCCGAGGAGCGGGAGGCCGGTCTCGACGCCGAGCAGCTGCGCCGCCTCGTCGGCCTCGTCGAGCACGACCCGGCCGCCGACCCGTTCCCGGTCACCGCGCAGGACGCCGTCGTGTTCGTGGTCGGCAACGCCACCCAGACGGCCCAGTTCTACCAGGCCGTCTTCGGCATGGAGCTGGTCGCCTACTCGGGCCCGGAGACCGGCCGCCGCGACCGCAAGGCCTTCGTGCTGCGCTCCGGCTCCTGCCGCTTCGTGATCAAGGGCGGCGTCTCCCCGGACAGCCCGCTGCTGGACCACCACCGCCGCCACGGCGACGGCGTCGTCGATCTGGCCCTGGAAGTCCCGGACGTCGACAAGTGCGTCGCGCACGCCCGCGCCCAGGGTGCCACGATCCTGGAGGAGCCGAACGACGTCTCCGACGAGAACGGCACCGTGCGCCGCGCCGCGATCGCCACCTACGGCGAGACCCGCCACACCCTGGTCGACCGCTCCCGCTACACCGGCCCGTACCTGCCCGGCTACATCGTCGCCAAGAGCAAGGTGCAGCACCCGGAGGGCTCGCCGCGCCGCCTGTTCCAGGCCCTGGACCACGCGGTCGGCAACGTCGAGCTCGGCAAGATGGACGAGTGGGTCACCTTCTACAACAAGGTCATGGGCTTCGTGAACATGGCCGAGTTCGTGGGCGACGACATCGCCACCGACTACTCCGCGCTGATGTCCAAGGTCGTCGCCAGCGGCAACCACCGGGTGAAGTTCCCGCTCAACGAGCCGGCCGTCGCCAAGAAGAAGTCGCAGATCGACGAGTACCTGGAGTTCTACACCGGCGCGGGCTGCCAGCACATGGCGCTGGCCACCAACGACATCCTCACCACCGTCGACGTGCTGCGCTCGCGCGGCGTCGAGTTCCTCAACACCCCCGACTCGTACTACGACGACCCCGAGCTGCGCGAGCGGATCGGCAAGGTCCGGGTGCCGATCGAGGAGCTGAAGAGCCGCGGCATCCTGGTCGACCGCGACGAGGACGGCTACCTGCTGCAGATCTTCACCAAGCCGATCGGCGACCGTCCGACCGTCTTCTACGAGTTCATCGAGCGGCATGGCTCGCTCGGTTTCGGGAAGGGCAACTTCAAGGCGCTCTTCGAGGCCATCGAGCGCGAGCAGGAGCGCCGCGGCAACCTCTGAGGCCGGGCCGCGCCCCCCGGGGCGCGGCAGCCACCGCGGCGGCCACCGCAGTGGCTGCCACCGCAGAAGCCGTAGCAAGCTCAAGGCAGCTCTGGGCCACAGGAAGGTCCGGGAGGAGCAGGGACGATGGCGTACTACCGGCAGCTGGGCAGCATCCCGCCCAAGCGGCACACGCAGCACCGCACACCCGAAGGCGGGCTGTACTACGAGGAGTTGATGGGCGAGGAGGGGTTCTCCTCGGACTCCTCGCTGCTCTACCACCGGGGCATCCCCTCGGCCGTCGTGAACGCCGTGCCGTGGGAGCTGCCCGACCAGTCGACGGTGCCCAACCATCCCCTGCTCCCCCGCCACCTCAAGCTGCACGAGCTGTTCGCCGGCCAGGAGTGGAAGTCCGCGGACGTCGTCGCCGGGCGCCGGCTCGTCCTCGGCAACGGCGACGTGCGGATCTCGTACGTCGCCGCCGGGGCGCCGAGCGAGCTCTACCGCAACGGGCTCGGCGACGAGTGCGTGTACGTGGAGTCCGGCTCCGGCACCGTGGAGACGGTCTTCGGCGCGCTGGAGGTCGGCCAGGGCGACTACGTGGTCATCCCCCGGGCGACCACCCACCGCTGGGTGCCGGCCGGCGACGAGCCGCTGCGCGCCTACTGCATCGAGGCGAACAGCCACATCACCCCGGTCAAGCGCTACCTCTCCAAGTACGGCCAGCTGCTGGAGCACGCGCCGTACTGCGAGCGGGACCTGCGGGGGCCGTCCGGCCCGCTGCTGGCCGAGGACGCCGGGGACGTCGACGTGCTGGTCAAGCACCGCGGCCCGAACGGCATTTCGGGCACCCGGTACACCGTGCCGCACCACCCGTTCGACGTGGTCGGCTGGGACGGCTGCCTGTACCCGTACGCGTTCAACATCCGGGACTTCGAGCCGATCACCGGGCGGATCCACCAGCCGCCGCCGGCCCACCAGGTGTTCGAGGGCAACGGGTTCGTGATCTGCAACTTCGTTCCGCGCAAGGTGGACTACCACCCGCTGTCGATCCCGGTGCCGTACTACCACGCCAACGTGGACAGCGACGAGGTCATGTTCTACTGCGGCGGCGACTACGCGGCGCGCAAGGGCTCGGGCATCGGCCAGGGCTCGATCTCGCTGCACCCGGGCGGCCACACCCACGGCCCGCAGCCGGGCGCCTACGAGCGGTCCATCGGCGCGGAGTTCTTCGACGAGCTCGCGGTGATGGTGGACACCTTCCGCCCGCTGGAGCTGGGCGAGGGCGGCCGGGCGTCGGAGGACTCCGGCTACGCCTGGACCTGGGCCGGCCGGGGGCCGCGGCAGTGAGCGCCACCCTCACGGTCCCCCCGCTGTTCCAGGGGCTGTTCGACGACGCGGCGGTGTTCCCGCCCGGGAACCTTCCGGTCGCCGAGGCGGTGCCCGCGCACCGCGCGCACCGCACCGCCTGGTACGCCGCCGCGGTCGGCCCGTTCCTCTGCGGGGCGGGCCGGCTGGGCGAGTTGGCGGCCGCGGCGCAGGGCCCCGGACCCGTTCTCCGGGTCGGGCTGGTGCTGCCGGGGGGCAGCTCCGAGCTCGGCCCGGCGCTGGCCGCCGCCGCGCCCTTCGAGGTGGCCGGCGTCGAACTCGCCACCCGGGACGCCCGCGAGGCGGTCGCCGCGCTCGACCTGCTGCTGCCGGCCGACGTGCCGGCGGCCGTCGAGCTGCCGCGCGAACTGCTGCGCGGCGACGGCCTGGACGAGGTCCTGGACGTGCTGGTCGACAGCCCGTACCGGGCCAAGTTCCGCACCGGCGGGATCGTCGCCGGCGCCTTCCCGGACGAGCGGGAGCTGGCCGGCTTCCTCACCGGGTGCGCGCAGCGCGGCCTGCCGTACAAGTGCACGGCCGGGCTGCACCACGCCGTCCGGCACACCGATCCGGCGACCGGCTTCGAGCACCACGGCTTCCTGAACGTGCTGCTGGCCGCGCAGGAGACCGACCGGACGGCGGCCGCCGAGGTGCTCGCCGAGCGCTCCGGCGAGGTGCTCGCCAAGGCCGTCCTGTCACTGACTGACCGTCAGGTCACGGTGATCCGCAACTCGTTCACCGCGTTCGGCACCTGTAGCATCGCCGAGCCCCTGGACGACCTGGCCGCCCTCGGCCTGCTGTCGCCCGATCCGACGCCCCAGGAGGACCGTTGACCACCCCCCGCAGCTGGCTCGCCCCCGCGAACGACTCGCCGTTCGGCCTGCACAACCTGCCGTACGGCGTCTTCACGGCCGGCGACCGGCCGGGCCGGCGGCGGATCGGCGTGCGCGTCGGCGAGTTCGTCCTGGACGCCGGCGCCGCCGCCCGCGCCGCCGGGGAGCCCTCGGTCCTGCTCGACGCGGACTCGCTCAACCCGCTGCTGGCGGCGGGCCGTCCGGTGTGGACCGAGGTGCGCGCCTCGCTCACCCGCTGGCTGAGCGAGGAGTCCCACCGGGACGCCCTCACGCCGCTGCTGCTGCCGCTCGCCGAGGTGGAACTGCACCTGCCGTTCGAGGTCGCCGACTACGTCGACTTCTACGCCTCCGAGCACCACGCCACCAACCTGGGCCGGATCTTCCGCCCCGGCTCGGAGCCGCTCACCCCCAACTGGAAGCACCTGCCGATCGGTTACCACGGCCGCTCCGGCACCGTGGTGATCTCCGGCACGCCGGTGGTCCGCCCGCACGGGCAGCGCAAGGCGCCGGCGGACGCCGTTCCGTCCTTCGGCGCGACCCGCCGGCTGGACATCGAGGCCGAGGTCGGCTTCGTCGTCGGCGCGCCCTCCGCGCTCGGCACGCCCGTCCCCCTGGACCGCTTCCGCGAGCACGTCTTCGGCGTCTGCCTGGTCAACGACTGGTCCGCGCGCGACATCCAGGCCTGGGAGTACGTGCCGCTCGGCCCGTTCCTCGGCAAGTCCTTCGCCACCTCCGTCTCGCCCTGGATCGTGCCGCTGGACGCCCTGGAGCACGCCCGGGTCACCCCGCCGGCCCGCGACGTCGAACCGCTCCCCTACCTCGACGACCGCGACGGCGAACCCTGGGGCCTGGACCTCGCCCTGGAGGTCCGCCTCAACGGCCACACCGTCTCCCGCCCGCCGTTCGCCTCGATGTACTGGACGGCCGCCCAGCAGCTCACCCACATGACGGTCAACGGCGCCTCGCTGCGCACCGGCGACCTGTTCGCCTCCGGCACCGTCAGCGGCCCCGAGCCCGAGACCCGCGGCGCGCTGATCGAGCTCACCTGGAACGGCGAGAACCCGCTCAAGCTCCCGGACGGCTCGACCCGCACCTTCCTGGAGAACGACGACGAGGTGGCCATCACCGCCACCGCCCCCGGCCCCGACGGCACCGTCATCGGCTTCGGCGAGGTCACCGGCCGCATCGTCCCCTGAGGCCCCCTGAACCATTTTCACCCGCCGGACGAAGGGCGGCCCCGGTCACCGGCCGGTGCCGCCCTTCGTGCTTGTCTTGAAGCCTTGAATCTTGAAGTCTTGAGTACAGCCGGTCGAGAACGAACGGGAGTGGGGACGATGGCGGACGAGGTGCGGGCGTCGCGGGACGGCGGGGTGGGACGGATCGTGCTCGACCGGCCGCGGGCGCTCAACTCGCTGACGCACGGCATGGTCGTGGAGCTGCGGGCGGTGCTGGAGCGGTGGGCCGGGGACGACGCGGTGCGGGCGGTGGTGCTGACCGGCGCCGGCGAGCGCGGCCTGTGCGCGGGCGGCGACATCCGGACCATGCACGACGACGCCAAGGCGGGCGGCGCCGGGACGCGCGCGTTCTTCCGCGACGAGTACCGGCTGAACGCGCTGGTCTCGCGCTACCCGAAGCCGTACGTCGCGGTGATGGACGGCATCACCATGGGCGGCGGCGTCGGGGTCTCCGCCCACGGCTCGGTGCGGATCGTCACCGAGCGCTCGGTGGTGGCCATGCCGGAGACCCGGATCGGCCTGGTGCCGGACGTCGGCGGGACGTGGCTGCTGTCGCGCGCGCCCGGCGAGCTGGGCACCCACCTGGGGCTCACCGCCGCCTCGATGACCGCCGGGGACGCGCTGCTGTGCGGGTTCGCCGACAACTTCGTGCCGTCGGCGAGCCTGCCCGCGCTGCTGGCCGGCCTCGCCGACGCGCCGGTCGACGAGGTCCTGGCCCGGTACGCGGAGCCGGCCCCGGCCGCGCCGCTCGCCGAACAGCGCGACTGGATCGACGCCTGTTACGCGGCCGACAGCGTCGAGGAGATCACGGCGCGGCTGGTGGCGAGCGGCGTCCCGGCGGCCAAGCAGGCCGCCGAGGAGCTGGCCGAGCGCTCGCCGACCATGCTCAAGGTCACGCTCGCCGCCCTGCGCCGGGCCCGGACGCACGGCTCCCTGGACGAGAGCCTGACGCAGGAATACCGGGTGTCCTGCGCCGCGCTGACCCACCACGACCTGGTCGAGGGCATCCGCGCGCAGGTCGTCGACAAGGACCGCGACCCGCACTGGTCGCCGGCCACCCTCGCCGGGGTCGGCGAGGGGGCGGTCGCCGCGTTCTTCGAACCGCCGGCCGGCGGGGACTGGTCCGTCGCCTGACCTGCGAACGGGTGACGACCGTCTCGCGGACCGAGACTGGCGCGAGGCGGGCCGGTTCGTAGATCGTGGGGTCCGTCAGAGCGCGCAACCGAATGGGAGTCAACGGCGATGACCGAGACCTACGAGACGATCCTGGTCGACCGCAAGGGCCGGGTCGGGCTGATCACGCTCAACCGGCCGGAGGCGCTGAACGCGCTGAACAACCAGCTGATGAACGAGGTCGTGGCCGCCGCCACCGCGTTCGACCGCGACCCGGAGATCGGCTGTCTGGTGATCACCGGCTCGGCGAAGGCCTTCGCGGCCGGCGCCGACATCAAGGAGATGCAGGGCAACGAGTTCCCGGACGTCTACCTGGACGACTGGCTGGGCCCGTGGGACCGCCTGGGCCAACTGCGCAAGCCGGTCGTCGCGGCGGTGGCCGGCTTCGCGCTCGGCGGCGGCTGCGAGCTGGCGATGCTCTGCGACATCCTGATCGCCGCCGACACCGCGAAGTTCGGCCAGCCGGAGATCAAGCTGGGTGTCATCCCGGGCATCGGCGGCTCGCAGCGCCTCACGAGGGCCGTCGGCAAGGCGAAGGCGATGGAGCTGTGCCTGACCGGCCGGATGATGGGCGCCGAGGAGGCCGAACGGGCCGGCCTGGTCTCCCGCGTCGTCCCCGCCGACGACCTCCTCGCCGAGGCCGTCGCCACCGCCGAGAAGGTCGCCGCGATGTCCACCCCGGCCGCGATCATGATGAAGGAGAGCGTCAACCGCGCCTTCGAGACCACCCTCGCCGAGGGCGTCCGCTTCGAACGCCGCCTCTTCCACGCCGCCTTCGCCACCGCCGACCAGAAGGAAGGCATGGCCGCCTTCGCCGAGAAGCGCCCCGCCGAGTTCAAGCACCGCTGACGCGCCGGCGGGAGGCCCCCGGGCCACCGGGGGCCTCCCCGCTCACGTCCGGACGGGCTGTGCGGGCACGTCCAACCAGGCCCGCTGCCCCTGCGCACCGACGGTCAACCCGAACCGCTCGGGCCCCGGCCGGTCCCGCTCCTCCCACCAGCGGTGGGCCTCCTCCACCTCGTCCCAGAGCCGGCGCGGCCCGTACTGCCACACGGCGCCGTCGTCGTCGACGGCGGCCCAGCACCGGGCATCGGTGGTCGCCACCCAGAGCCGGGCGGCGTCCTCCTCCCAGGCGGTCCACACATCGCCGAGCCGGAGTCCGAGGGCGAACCGGGCCTCCCACGCGTCTCCGGTGACCAGCCGCGGGGAGAGCGAGGCGCGGCTCTCGGCGGGCACGTGCTCGTCGCGGACGACGTCACGGAAGATCCGCAGGTCCTGGCGTTGGGTGCGCATCAGCATGAACGCCGAGTGCGGGCTGAACCGCCCTTCTGCCTGATTTCTTCCGACCGTGAGCCTGAGCAACCCCCAGCAGATCATCGGGTTGTCCCACGGCGTCAGGACGATGCCGCCGGGCCTGGTCTGCTCGATCCACGCCCACGGCACGCGGCGCACCGAGCAGGTGGAGACGACCCGGTCGTAGGGCGCGCGTCGGCTCCACCCGTCGGCGCCGTCCCCGCAGATGACCTCCACGCCGCTCAACGCCTCTCCTGCCTGCCTCGCGACGTCGGCATCGATCTCGACCGACACGACGTTCCCCGCCCCGACCCGGTGGGCCAGCAGCGCCGCGTTCCACCCGGTCCCGGTGCCGACCTCCAGCACCCGCATGCCCGGCCGGACGTCGAGGTCGCACAGCATCCGCACGACGACCGAGGGCGCCGAGGCGGAGGAGGACGGCCACGCGTCGGCCGATGCCCGGCCGTCGTTCAGCTGGGTGACGAGCGGTACGTCGGCATGGGCCGCGTCGAACCATCGCAGGTGGTTGTCCTGGAGATCACACGGCTCGTAGCCGCCCTGGCCGTTCTCCAACCAGATCCGCTCCGGCAGGAAGCGATGCCGTGGGACGGCTTCGAGCGCTTCCTGCCACTCGCGGGGAACGGGGCCGCCGAACGCTTCGCCGACGGCCCGGAGCAGGCCGCGCACGGCGGCCTGCTCCGGTCGATGCACGGAGTCCGTCACTTCTTGTCGTCGTCCTTCTTATGCTTGGGCTCGGGCAGCGGCTGCGCACCGTCCGGCGACGACTTGGCGGTGTCGGGGTCCTTCTTGCCCCCGTGCTTGCCGCTGCTGTTCTTGTCGGTTCCCCAGGCCATGGGGGTCTCCTTCGTGTGGTGCTGCGCCTACCGGTCCGGCGGGCGGGGCGTGGGCGGGTTCGCGGGCTTCGGTCCGGGGGGCTTCTGGTCGGGCGTGGGCATGGGTGCGTTCCTCCTCTCAGTGCGAGCGGTTGATGAGCACCAGGGCGGTGGCGATGAGGTGCAGGAGCGCCGCCACCGACACTCCGCAGGCGGCCCAGAGCCGGTCGGAACCGTCCTCCTCGGAGCCGTCGTTCACGTCCGGCTCTGGAGGTCTCGAAGAGCGGCGGTGACCTTGGCGTGGTCGGCGGGACTGTGGCGCTCGTAGAGAGTGGCGGCGTGGCGGAGCAGCGTGATCGCGTTGCCGGTGTGGCCGCACTGTTTGTCGATGTCGGCGATCCACGCCAGGGTGCGGGCCTCCCACAGCCGGGCTTCCTGCTCGCGGAAGCCTTCCAGGGCGGAGGTGAGGACCGGCCGGGCGTCCTTGAGGCGGCCGTCGGTGGCGAGGATGCGGCCGCGCCATGCCCGGGCCTTGTGGGAGTTGAGGGGGTCGCCGGTCGCCAGGAGGCCGCGCTCGGCGACCGAGAGCCGGTCGGCGACGGTCGCGGTGCCCTCGCCCAGGTCGGCGTCGGTGAGGGCCAGTTCGAGGTGGGCGAGGGCCGCGCCACGGTGGCGGCCGAGGTCGAGGTAGAGCCTCCGGGCCCGGTCGAAGTGCTGGCGGGCGAGGACGTGCGCGGCGCCCTGGCGGTAGGTCGCGCCGAGGCCGTAGTGGTGCTGGGCGATCCCGGCGCGGTCGCCGGTCTCCTTGGCGGTGGCGAGGGCCTGATGGCAGTCGGCCAGTGCCTCGGGGATGCGGTCGAGGGCGCGCAGGACGGTCGCACGGGCGCCGAGCAACTCGCGGTAGAGGCGTCGTTCGGTGTCGTGGGCCGGGGTGCCGAGGGCGGTGAGCGCGCGGTCGTGGTGATCGAGCCACTCGCGGTAATGGCGGGTGCGAAGGTAGTACGGCCAGGCCGCGAAGACGAGGAAGGGGACGATCCCGGGGTGGTGGCCCTCGGCGGCGGTCAGCGCGGCGTCGAGGTGGGCGCCGCGTAGGCGGAGGAAGTCGAGCGCCTGGCTCGCCGTCGTGATCCCGATGCGATGCGGCGGGGGGAAGGCGAGGGGCGCGTCGAGCGGGTCCCGGTAGGGGACGGCCAGGCGGGCGGCAGCTGTGGTCTCGGCGGTCAGCCAGTCGAGGGCCCGTCGGATCGCGATAATTTGCTCCTCGCCTGCGAGCGAAGCGGCGTGCGCGCGGGCTCCCGAGGAGACGAACTCCCACCGGCCGCCGTCCGTGACCGGGGCGCACAGTAACCGTGCCTTGGCAAGGTCGCTGAACGCGCTCGCGGCCGCCGCCGGGTCGAGCCCGGCGGCGGCACCGGCCATCGCGAGGTCGATGGTGAGGTCTGCGCTGGGCAGCAGGGCGGCGATCCGATAGATGCGGGCTGCTTGGGTGTTGAGGGCGCTGTAGGTGTCGGCGAAGGCGGCGGACACGGCGGTCTCCGTGTTGGTGCGGGGTGTCGGGTGGACGGTGGCGCCGGCCAGGACGAGCGCTTGCGGTATGCCCTGGCAGGCTGCGGTGAGTTCGGCGATGCGAGGGCGCGGTAGGGAGCCGACAATGCTGAGGAGCAGCTCTCGGGAGGCGTCGGCGGACAGCGGGCCGAGCCGGTGGTGGCGTACGCCGGCGGCGATGAGTTCCGGCAACGCCCGCCGCGCGGTGATGATCACGGGGCTGGAACCGGAGGGGATCAGCCGCGTTCGACCGAGGTCAGACCGCGATCTGTGCGGCGTCCAGCAGTGCGGCGCCGGCCTCGGGGGCGGGGCGCGGGCTGATCACGGCCCAGACCCTCTTGCCGGTCCGGTGGAGTTCGTAGCCATTCGCCTCGGCGTACGCGGTGATCAGCTGGAGCCCGCGCCCGGACTCGTCACCGGCGTCAGCCTCCCGCATCACCGGGGTAGCGGTGCTGCTGTCCGTGACCGTGACGGCGACACGGTCACCGTCCAGCCACATGTCCACCTCGATCAGCCCGAGGCGGGGCCGACCGTAACGGGCAGCATTGGTCACCAACTCCGTGAGGACCAGGACCACGGCGAACGTCTGGTCACCGTCCGGATCGAGCCCCCACGCGCGGAGAACACCAGCGACATTGACCCGAAGGCCGGGGACGGCGGCAGGCTCACGGTCGATCGACCAGGAAGCCTGCGGCAAGCCGTACGGGGCTCGCGGACAGCGTTCCGCCCCGGCCGTCGCGACCACCGACGTGATGTGCCGTCGGGGCTCCGCATCACCGCGGACGTTGTCGGAAGCGACGTTCATCAGTACGTCTCCATGGCTTGGCCGGCTCGTTGCAGAAAGCATCGCCACTGGAGAAGGGCCGGACTATCACTCCTCAGTGATAGTCCGGCTCCATTGAGTGATCATCAGATTCCCACCCAGTGCGCCATGCCGGTCAGCGTGCCCGGTGTGGTCCGGTGCGCCGAGACGAGGCCGGTGATCGTCTCGCGCACCATCGGGTGATAGCGCATCTGCTGGGGGGCGAGCTCCCGGGCGCGCTGAAGCGACCTCAACGATGCTTCCGCCCGTCCGATCCACAGCTGTGCGCGCGCCACCTCCGCGATGTGGGCAGCAGCCCGCGAGGCCGGCCAGTCCTCCGAGATCCGGACCTCCTCGGCGACTCGGACCGCTTCCGCGTACTTGTACTGCTCTGCGAGCGTCGCCACCCGGTGCACGGCCACGTTCGTCGGGCCGAATGAGAGCCAGTGCACTCGGACGGCTTCGCCCGTCGCCTCGGAGAGCCGGGCCGCCTCCGACAAGTGCCCGGCTGCCGTGTCGCCGTCACCCGAACGCGCGGCCAGCATGGCGGCCCCGAGATGGAGTTGCCCGACTGCGACATCCCGGACCGGGCCGACGTTGGCCTGTTCGAGGGTGGCCATCCCGACACCGACCAGTCGCCTTCCTAGGTCGAACTGGCCCGAGCGGAGATAGAGGATCGAACGAAGATATTGGCGGATTCCGACGAGAATCGGATCGGATGCGCGCTCGGCGGCCCATGCCATCCGGTCCAGCGCGACGACGCAGAGGTCGCTGAAGCCCAGTTTCGTGGTGATGTCGTAGGCCGTGCGGTACGTGCTCGCCAGCACCTGCCACGCCTTCTCGGACGGGTATGAGTGCGCAGCCGTCGTGACCTCTGCCATCAGGCCCGGCAGGGCGCGGGCCGCGTCCTTGATGCGGGTCTCACGGACGAGGGCACACAACTGTTCGGCGGCGGCGTGCAGTTCGTCCACCGGCCGGGGATCGACATCGGGATCGGCGCCGAGGTCGTAGAGGTCCAATGCTTCGCGGATCGGCTGGATCAGCACGTCCAACTCGTCCTGGCGAAGCTCGGTCAGGTACGGCTGGCCGGTGAGGTCGGCGGTCTGCACGAACAACGCCCGCGCGACGGCGGCGATCACGGCCGGCGTGGCCGGCTTGGCACCCTGCTCGACCTTGGTCAGCATGCTGTAGGAGATGTGGGCACGGGAGGCGAGTTCGCGCTGGGTCAGACGGCGGAGCTTGCGGTAGTGCGCGATGCGTTCGCCGATGTGCTCGGAGGTGTGCCTGGGCATACTGGTACTCCGTTCGTAGCGACCAGTGCGGACGATACCTGCCGATGCGGCCGGGACGTGCCATCACCGTAAAGGAGTTCAGGCTTGGCCGAGCAGCACGAGCCGTTCCTCTACGTCGTCGTCTGCGCCTCCGGCGTCGCCGACGGGGTCGGCGAACTGATCACCGCCGCTCACGCCGAAGGCTGGCGGGTCGGGGTGATCGCCACACCCAACGCGCTCGCGTTCCTCGACCAGACAGCCGTCGAAGCACAGACCGGCCACCCGATCCGCTCCGCCTGGCGCACACCCGGCAGCCCCCGCCCGCTGCCACCGGCGGACGCCATCGCCGTCGTCTCCGCCACCTTCAATACGATCAACAAATGGGCCCAGGGCATCGCCGACAACCTCGCCCTCGGCATCCTCTGCGAGGCCTACGGGCTGGGCGTCCCCGTGGCCGCCCAGCCCTACGTCAACTCCGCCCTCGCCGCCCACCCCGCCTACGCCGAGAGCCTGGCCCGCCTCCGCTCCATGGGCGTCCTCATCAGCGACCACCCGCCCCACCCACCCAAGTCCGGCGGCGCACGCGACCAGTACGACTGGACCCATGCCCTCGAACTGCTCAGGCCTGTGAGGATTTCGAGCCAGGAACAACGTGGTCAGTGATCCCACCCGCGTCGACCACTCGGCTGTGTGAGGATCGGGCGAATGGAGACGAATGTGATCGAGCTGCACCACTACGAGAAGGCGGCGCTGCCCGAGGGCTTCCGGCAGCTATTGCTCGGCGTCCACATGGAGCACTTGCCGTGGCCCTGCCCCTGAGCGTCAGCTACTACACCGCCGACCACCTGCCCGCCGTCGAGCGCGGATCGGATGGCAGAGGTGTACGCCATCCGCGTCCTGGACGCCCTACGGGGCGACGCGGCACCGGCCGTACGGACGCACGACGGCCGCCACCTCAGCGGGTGACGGGTCCTCGGTCATCGCATGGACAAGGGCGGCTTCGCCGGGAAGGCGCTGTACGCGTACCGCTGCTCCTGCACTCCTCGCGGCTGGGCCGGGCTGCTTCGGTGGTGTGGAGTCGAGTCGGTGGAGGCCACGATTCTCGATACCCCGACCGAGGGGCACATCGGTACGCTGATCTTCGCGGGCGGGACACCGAGAGCCTGACCGGCGGACCCGCCGGGCGGGCGGGGTCGGGGAGGGGAGAGCGAATGTCGGACGCCGATGAGCTGATCCACGAGTACCTGGTGGATTCGGCGGCGGTGCGCGAGGGCGGGTGCGTCGTCGATCTGGGGTGCGGACGAGGTCCCACCCTCGCGGCCTTCGCGCGCCGGCTGCCCGGCGCCCGGCTGATCGGCTTCGACCGGTCGGCGGAGAGCGTCGAGGCCGCCCGAGGCCTGTTGGCGGACCACGAGGGCGGCGCCGAGATCGAGGTGGCGGATCTGGCCGAGCCACTCCCGTTGCCCGACGACAGTGTCGATGCCGTGGTCTCCTACAACGTCCTCGAATGCCTTCCGGACCCTGCCGCCTCCCTTGCCGAGATCGCGCGTGTCCTCAGGCCCGGCGGCCGGGCGGTGGTGGCGCACGTCGACTTCGATTCCCTCGTGATCGCGGGCGCCGGCCGCGACCTCGACCGGCGGGTCTGCCACGCCTTCACCGACGACCAGCAGCCGTGGATGGACCACGTGGACGGAAGGATCGGGCGCAAGCTGCCCGGCTTGGTGCAGGACTCGCCGCTGCTGGTGGAACGGGTCCACCCGTTGGTGACGAGCTCGACCGAGCTGAGCGGTCATGCGCGCCGCCGGATCGAGGGCATCCGGCATGCGCTGACCAGTGCCGCGTCGGAGGGGCGGGGGACGGTGTCCCTCGCGGACATCGAGACCTGGCACGAGGCGCTGCAACTCGCCGCGGATCACGGGCGCTTCTTCCTCGCCGAGACCGCGGTGGTGGTGACGGCCCGAGCCTGACCCCGGTCGCGGGGTGCGGCGCCGCCGGTCAGCCCCAGGTGAGCGGATCCAGGCCGAGGTAAAAGCGCAGGCGGTCGTGGTCCAGGGGCATGCCGTACCGGTCGGCGAACGCCGTGTCCGCCGCCTGCGCCTGGACCTCGTCCGTCCAGGTCTCCCGGGCGTTGGCCAGGAGCAGCGCCAGGTCGGCGTGGCGGTCGGCCTGACCGAGACGCCCCAGGTCGACGAATCCGGACACGTCCAGGGTCCGTGGATCGAGCACGATGTTGGGCAGGCAGAGGTCCCCGTGGCAGACGACCGTGTCGGCGCTCTCCTGGACCAGTCGTCGGGGGACTTCCCGGGTGACGGCGGCCAGCAGCTCCGTGGGAGGAGTCCGCCGCTGCTCGTCCGGGAGGAACTCCGGGTTCACGGCGTCACGGACCACCACGTCCCGTGCCCGGGCGACCATGCTGTCCAGGCGCCGGCCGAACGGGCAGCTCCGCACCGGGAGTTCGTGCAGCCGACGGACCGCCTCCGCGATGCGGCCCCAGGCGCCGCGCAGGTCCTCGGGTGCCACCTGGTCCGCGGGTACGCCGGGGACGGCGCCGGTGACCAGGCAGGCTCCCGCGTCGCCGTCGTACCAGTCGAGCACGCGCGGGCCGGGAACGCCCTGGCCGTCCAGCCACGCGATCCGGTCCCGCTCGGCCGTCAGGTCGGCTGCGCCGGCGGCGGGTACGCACTTGGCGTACCTGGCGGCGTCGGCGCTGCGGAAGACGAGGGCACCCGACTCGCCGGTGGTGACAGGCAGCCATGCGCCGCCGATGCCGAGCAGCGCCGGCGAGACGGATCCGGGTGCGGGGGTGGATGCGGCGCGACCGTCCATGGCGACCACTCCAGTCAACTCGGTTCGGGTGCACCGGTGTCCGCTCCGGATGCTGCGGGATGGCCGCGGCCGGCTGCCATGACCACCGACCACCGACCACCGACCACCGTGAGGACTTCTACCTTCGCACGTTCAGGCGCCGGGTACCGGGTCGCCAGGGATGTCGCCGGCGAACAGCCACGGATCGCCGGGCTTCGCGGGCTTGCTTACGACGACCCGCAGAACGGTGTCGTCGCCACCGTCCGGGTCGACCAGGAGCGCACCGGCGGCGTGGAGTTCGTGCACCGCGTTCCGCACGTCCGACCCCTCGGCCGCGCCGCCGATCACGCTCGCGAGTTCGTCGGCGGGCAGGTCGCCGATGCTGCCGTCCGGGTGGCGCAGCCGCAGGCTGCCGCGGTCCAGGGCCATGTCCAGCCACGCGGCCTGCAGTGGGACCTTCGGCCCGTAGGCGGGGCGCAGCCGGGCCAGTCGCCGCATGAGGTCGACGGCCCGGGGGCTGAGCCTGGGGTCGGCGGCGGCCCGTTCGGGGTCGAAGCCGGCGGCGGGGGTCATCCACTCGTCGTAGCCGGGCGGCCGGAGCTGTTGCAGGGTGTACTCGACCGGTCCGCGCTCGCGGCGTGGCTTGCCCGGCTTCCTGCGTCCCATCGGCTGGTGTCCTCTCCGTCGTGCTGCGGTGCCGAGACCATTGAACGCCACGATGCGGACCGCCCGCCGGAGCACTCCCCGATGGTCACGCCGGGGGTGGCGCCTGGACCTCCTGGCGTTGCCGCCGGCGGTAGTTGCGCATGGACACCTGGGAACCGCAGCCGGGGCTGCAGTACAGGCCGCCCCCGTTGCGGGTGCGGTCGAAGAAGCCGAGATGGCACGGGGGGTTCCGGCAGGCCTTGACGCGCCCCCAGTCGCCGCTCTGGGCGAAGGTCGTCACGGCGGCCAGCACGGTTCCGAACACCCGCTCCACCCCCGCCTGCGGCGACGCCAGTTCGACACCGCCGGCCGTGACCACCGTCGCCAGCGGGTGGAGCGCGCCGGCGCGCCGCAGGTGCCGCTCGGCGCGCCGCAGCGGCTCGCCCCGGCCCTCCTCGTCGCCCGCGTGCGCGAGCAGCACGGTCACCAGGGCGTCGCGCAGTTCGCGCGCGGCCGCCGCGTCGGCATCGGTCACCACGCCCGCGTCGTCGAACGCGTCGCACGCCGCCAGCCACGCCGCGAACGCGTCCCCGTCCCCGAACAGTTCCCGCCCACCCGCTCCGTCCGCGCGCGTGTTCACGAACGCGAGCACGGTCTCCACCGCCGGTGTGACGGTCCGCGGGCTGGGCTTGGGGGATCCGGATGCCGCGCTGCTCATGGCCTCACCCTACAGCAAAAGGAACAGGTGCTAATTCGAGTAGCGGGCAACCAAGAGCGCCATCAGCCTTGACCCGTTGCTTTCTAACTCACTACGGTCGCAACATGAACGGAATACCCAACCAGCAGACCCGCCCCCGTGTCTGGCTGATCACCGGCGCGACGTCCGGCATCGGCCTCGAACTGACGCGCCAGGTGCTCGAAAGCGGCGACCCCGTCGCGGCGCTCGCCCGCGACACCGCCCCCCTCGACCGGCTGGCCGAGGCGCACGGCGAGCGCCTGCTCCCCGTCCGGGCGGACGTGCGGGACGAGCAGGCCGTCCGCGAGGCGGTGGAGCGCGCGCTCACGCGGTTCGGCCGGATCGACGTGGTGGCCAACAACGCCGGCTACGGACTGTTCGGAGCCGTCGAGGAGGCCTCCGACGCGCAGGTTCGCGCCGTGTTCGACACCAACGTCTTCGGAGTCCTCAACGTGCTCCGCGCGACACTGCCGGTGCTCCGCGCCCAGCGCTCCGGGCACATCCTCCAGGGCTCGTCCGTCTACGGGCAGTCCGCCCACCCCGGCGTGGGGCTGCTGGCCGCGACCAAACACGCGATCGAGGGCCTGTCCGACGCCCTGGTGGCCGAGGTCGCACCGCTCGGCATCAGGGTGACCGTCATCCAGCCCGGGATGACCGCGACCCCCTTCCTCGCCAACCTCGACGTCGCGGCCGGCCTGGCCGACTACGACCGGACCGTCCGCGAGGTCCAGAAGGGCATCGGAGAGCTGCCGGCGTCCGCGTTCTCCTCGGCGGCGCGGGTCGCCGAAGGCATCCGGGCCGCGGTCGACAGCCCGAACCCTCCGCTGCGCCTGGCCCTCGGTACCGCCGGCGCCACGGGCATGCGTACCGCGCTGGAGGCGCGCCTCGCCGACCTGGACGGCTGGAAGCAGGTGACCGACGCCGTCGACCGGTAGTCACGTCCCGTCGGCCGCAGGGTCGCTGACGATCCCGGTCAGCCCCAGGTGAGCGGGTCCAGGTGGAGGTAGAAGCGCAGGCGGTCGTGGTCGAGGACGAGGCCGTAGCTCTCGGCGAACGCCGTGTCCGCCGCCTGCGCCTGGAGCTCGTTCGTCCAGGTCTCCCGCGCGTTGGCCAGGAGCAGCGCCAGGTCGGCGTGGCGGTCGGCCTGACCGAGGCGCCCCAGGTCGACGGATCCGGACACGTCCAGGCTCCGTGGATCGAGCACGATGCTGGGCAGGCAGAGGTCCCCCGATCCGGTCCGCTCGGCCGTCAGGTCGGCTGCGCCGGCGGCGGGTACGCACGTGGCGTACCTGGCGGCGTCGGCGCTGCGGAAGACGAGGGCACCCGACTCGCCGGTGGTGACAGGCAGCCATGCGCCGCCGAGACCGATCCGGGTGAGGGGGTGGATGCGGCGCGACCGTCCATCGACCACTCCGGTCAACTCGGTTCGGGTGCACCCGTGTCCGCTTCAAACGCCGGTGGGGTGGTCGTGGCCGGCTGCCACGACCACCCCACCGGTCAGGTCTGCTCGGTCAGCCGTGGTGGCGACGGCGGCGGGTGAAGGCGACGGTGAGGCCGCCGAGGATCAGCAGGGTGGCGCTGGCCGTCGCGGTGGCGAGCGTGGTGGTGCCGGTGCTGGCGAGGGTGCCGTCCGAGGACCGCGGGGGTGCCGCAGCGGCCGGGGCCGCCGGGGCTCCCGGAAGCCGCGGGGCCTGCGGGGCGGGCGAGGTTCCCGGCACGGCCGGAGCCGATGAGCCCTGCGGGTTCGACGGGGTGGGGCCGGGAGTGCCCGTGGTGGCCGTCGGGGTCGGGGTCGGGGTCGAGGACGGCGTCGCGGTGGGCGAGGGGGTGCTCGTGGGCGTGGCGGTGTGGTCGGTGGTGCAGGTCTTGGCGGTGTCGCAGGTGCCGCGCTTGTCGTCGGCGGTGGTGACGGTGTTGCGCAGCTGCCTGTCGCCGTTGGCGGTGACGGTGACGGAGTAGGTGATGGTGGCGGTGGCGTCCTGGGGCAGGTCGCCGGTCCAGGTGAGCTTGCCGTCCTTGACTTCGGTGGTGCCGGTGGTGGCCTTGGCGTCGTTGTTGTAGGTGGCGTCGTCGAGGACCTTCGCCAGGTCGTCGGTCAGGGTCGCGCCCTTGACCTCGCCCGCGCCGTGCTGGGCGACGGTGACGGTGTAGGTGACCTTGTCGCCGGCCTTGACCGTCGAACCCGGGGCGGGGTCGGCGGTCTTGGCGAAGACGTAGGAGCCTTCCTCATAGGTGTACGTCCCGGCCGCGCCGGTGCCGGCGGGGGTGGTGATGGTGATGTCGACCTTCCCGGGGGTGGTCCCGGCGGGGACGGTCGCGGTGATCTGCGTGTCACTGTCGACCGTGAACGACGACGCCGGGGTCGCACCGAAGTTCACCGCGGTCGCCCCCGTCAGGTACGTGCCGGTGAGGGTGACGGTGGTACCACCGACGAGCGGGCCATGGCCGGGGGCGATCGAGGTGACGGCGGGCGCCGGGATGTCGTACGTGTACGGGGCCGCGCCGGTGCCGGCGGGGGTGGTGACGGTGATGTCGACCTTGCCGGGAACCGTCCCGGCGGGGACGGTCGCCGTGATCTGCGTGTCGCTGTCCACCGTGAACGCGGTCGCTGGGGTGGCGCCGAAGGCCACCGCGGTCGCACCGGTCAGGTACGTGCCGGTGAGGGTCACCGTGGTAGCGCCGGCCAGCGGGCCGTGGCCGGGTGCGACGGCGGTCACCGTGGGCGCCGGAGTGTCGTAGGTGTACTTCTGGATGGCGCTGGTGCCGCCGGGGGTGGTGACGGTGACGTCGACCGCGCCCGGGGTGGTCCCGGCGGGGACGGTGGCGGTGATCCGGGTGTCACTGTCGATCGTGAACGCGGCGGCCTTCTTGGTACCGAAGGTCACCGCGGTGGCACCAGCCAGGTTGGTGCCCGTGAGGGTGGCGGTGGTGCCGCCGGCGAGCGGCCCGTGGTCGGGCGCGATGCCGCTCACGACGGGCGCCGGTGCGTCGTAGGTGTACGTCCCGGCGGCGACGTCGCGGCCCGCGACGGTCGCGGTGACGTCGACGGCACCGGCGGCGTGCGCCGGGACGGTGGCGGTGACGGTGGTGCGGTCGACCACCTTCACGTCGGTCGCCGGGGTGCCGCCGAAGCTGACCGCGGTGGCGCCGGTCAGGAACTTGCCGGTGAGGGTGACGGTGGTGCCGCCGGCGACCGGCCCGTGGGCGGGGCTGATGCCGGTGACCGCGGGCTGGGCGACCTTGCCGACCGCCGAACCGTACGGGGATGCACCGGTGGGAACGGTGCCGGTGACGGTGTTGGTCGCGGTGTCGATCACCGAGACCGTGTTGTCGCCGAAGTTGGCGACGTAGACGTGGGCACCGTCCACATCGACCGAGGCCGAGATCGGCCGGCCGCCGACCGGCACCGTGGCGACGACGGTAAGGGTCGCGACGTCCAGGATCGACACCGAGTTGGACGAGCCGTTGACGACGTACGCGAGCGCACCGTCCGGAGTGATGGCCACGTCCTGCGGCAGGGAGCCGACGCCGACGGTCGCCACGATCGTGTTGCTGGCGGTGTCGATGGCCGAGATGTTGTTGGTGGCCCCGAAGGGGATGAACGCGAGCTTGCCGTTGGGCGTGATCGCCACCCCGGTCGGCTTACTGGCGCCGCTGGGCGGGGTGACGGTGGCGACGACCGTGTTACTGGCCGTGTCGATCACCGACACCGAGTCGGCCCCGAAATTCGCGGTGTAGATCCGGCTGCCGTCCGGGGTCACCGCCAGGGCGGCCACCTGGCGGCCCCCCTGGACCCGGGCGACGGTCGTCCGGGTGGCGGTGTCGATCACGTTGACCGTGTTGATTCCGCTGTAGGTGGCCAGGTAGGCGTACTTGCCGTCCGGCGAGAAGGCCACCGCGAAGGGGGAGAGGTCGACCGTGATCATGCCGGAGACGGTGTTGGTCACGGTGTCGATCACCGAGACGCTACCGCCGTTGACGTTGGGAACGTACACCTCCGAGCCGTCCGGCGACATGGCGGGGTTCTGCGGACGGCGGCCGACCGGGACGGTGGCGACCACCGACTTGGCCGCCGGGTCGTAGACGGTGACCGTGTTCTCGGCGGAGTTGGCGATGTAGACGAGCTTCGCCGGAGGCGCCGCGTGCCCGGTCGCGGCCGGGACGACCGCGCCCAGGGTGCCCAGCACCATGGCCGTCACCGCCGCCGCCGTACCGCGCCGCAGCCTTCGCCAGCGGCTCGAACGAGTCGCCCCGATGTCGGGGACCAGTGCCATGTACTCCGCCTCTCCGCGGGCCAGGACCGCCCGACCCCCCGGCCAGGCGGCGTCAAATCGCGCCCTGTTCACGACATTTGACGACACACAGAATGGCGGACGATGACCGTCTCCGTCCATTCACAAGCGGAACGTGACCGTCCGTGATATGCCCCCGGGTCCGCGCCGGTCGGGTTCGCGGGCTCAGTCACCGCCCGCCGGCGTGGTGTTGAGCCGGGCCAGGCCACTGCGGGTGGCGGCGACCACGACGCTGTCGCCGGGTTCGAGGGCGCGGGTGCGGTCGGCGTAGTTCCACTGGTAGAGCCGCGGGCGGCGGGCCAGCCGGACGGCGAGGACGCGCACGCCGCCGCCGTCCTCCAGGTCGTGGCGGTTGCGGCCGATCAGGCCGCTGCCGAGCTCGGCGGACAACTCGGCGATCAGCAGCACGTGCCGGAACACCGCCAGCGTGCCGAGCACCTCGCGGCCCATCAGCGCGGCGGCGAAGGCCGGGGCGGCGAGGTAGGAGGTGGAGCGGGAGGCCACGTTGTCCAGGGTGGCGTAGACGTGGCTCGCGAAGGAGTCGTCGAACAGCCGAAGCACCACCCGGACGTCGGGCCGCACGGCGCGCGCCTCCAGGGCCGCCTCCAGGTTGGTGGCGTCGTCGCCGCTGACCGCGACCACGGCGCGGCTGTGCTTGAGCCTGGCCCGGCGCAGCTGTTCGGCGAGCGGCCCGTCGTCGACCACCACCGGGACGCCGAGCGCGCGGGCGGCGGAGATGCCGCGGGCCTGCGGGTCGCTCTCCAGGCCGACCACGGGCACGCCGAGGGCGTGCAGCCGGCTGACCACCCGGGTGCCGACGTTGCCGAGGCCGACCACGACGACGTGGTCGCGGGTGCCGGCGCCGGGGTTGCGGGGCTGGCCGCGCCGGCCGGAGGCGAGCACCTCGACCATGATGGCGGTGGCGACGGGGGCGAAGGTGATGCCGCAGAAGGTGATCACGACCTGGGCGACCCGCTGCCAGGTGCCGCCGGTCCCGCCCGGGGCGCCGGGCTGGTCGGGCTGGGCGGCGCCGGCGAGGTCGAGCAGCGAGGTGTAGAGGGTCCAGGCGACGTTGCCGTTGAGGTGCCAGAGCAGGCCGAAGGCGAGCAGCACCGCGGCCAGGGCGGTGATCAGCACCACCCGAAGCCGGGCGCTGGTGAAGAAGCGCAGGGTGTCGAGCAGCCGCCAGCGCAGCCGCCGCCACCAGGCGATCCGTACGGCGGGTTCGCTGCGCAGGGTCTGCAGGGCGGCGACGCCGCCGTCCGGCTCGGCGGGGTCGGGCGTGTCGGCGGCGCGGCGGGCCTCGGCGCCGGAGCGGATGGGGCCGTCGTCGCCGAACTCGCTGGCCAGCCGGACGAAGGAGGCGGCGTCGCCCTCCTGGGCGGGCAGCAGGCGGATCCGGCCGAGGTCCTGGCGGTCGATCCGGTCGGCGACGACGCAGAGCCGGTCGGAGCCGATGTCGTCGTCGTAGGCGATGTGCAGGAAGCGGTCGCCGACCTGGACGGAGTCGGGGCGCGAGAGGGCGGCGTCGGCGAAGGCGGGGGCGGCGGTGGCGGAGCCGGACAGCGCGGTGCCGTTCCTGAGCAGGCGTTCGATGTTGGCGCCGAGCCGCTGGTTGAACATCCGCAGGACGATGCGGATGGCGGGGTTGTGTCCCTGCGCGGACAGCGCGGCGTGGATGTTCTCCTGGTCGTGGCCGTCGACGAAGGCGATGCCGCGGGCGGTCTCCACCCGGACGGCGCGCAGTGCCTCCTCGGTGACGCTGCTGTACTCGACGACGGCGGCGACGCCCTCCAGCCGTTCGATCCGGGGCGCGTGGTCGCGGGCGCGGTCCGGGACGAGGACGACGACCGGGACTTCGTAGTGTTCGACGAGTTCCAGTGCCAGGCGGTGGGCGAGCGCGTTGCCGCCGCAGACGATGTAGTGCTGGCTGATCGGCTCGACCGGAGGGGCCCCCCACCCTTCAGAAGTCATATCGACGGATCTTATCGACGCCGGGTGAGGCGCAGATGACGTTCCGGAGATCCCGGGGGAAACCCGTTCGGTCGCCCGAACGGGTGTATCCGGCGCGCGGACGGGGGCGTGCGGGGCGATCGTGAGGAGCGCCCGTCACCCGCACGCCGAGGGCGCCCGCGCACACTCCGGGGCGTCCGCTCCCCTGGAGGACGCCACCGTGGTCTCCCCGATCATCACCCCCGACGGATCCCCGGTCCAGGGCCCGCTGGGCCTGCTCGCCAAGGCCGCCTGGCAGGTCCTGCTGGTCGCCGGGCTCGTCTCGCTCGGCCTCGGGATCGTCGTGTTCGTCTGGCCGGAGGAGACGCTGCTGGTGGTCGGCGTGCTGTTCGGCCTCTATCTGCTGGTCATCGGCATCGTGCAGCTGGTCGCCGCGTTCGGCACGCACGCCACCACCGCGATGCGGGTGCTGGCGTTCATCAGCGGCGCGATCTGCGTGCTGCTCGGCCTGCTCTGCTTCCGCAGCGCGGCGCGGTCGGTGCTGCTGCTCGCGATCTGGATCGGCATCGGCTGGCTGTTCCGCGGCATCACGCAGCTCGCCGCCGCCCTCTCGGACGAGGCCATGCCGGCCCGCGGCTGGCAGGCGTTCGCGGGCGCGGCGAACACCCTCGCCGGTGTGCTGCTGATGGTCTGGCCGGCCGGTTCGATCACCGCGCTGACCGTGCTGGCCGGCTGCTGGCTGGTGATCCTCGGGCTGATCGAGATCGCGACGGCCTTCCAGGTGCGGAGCACCGCCAAGCAGCTCCCCTCCGGCGTCTGACCTCGCCGACCGGTCCTCAGGCCCAGCGCGGCGCGTCCGTGCCCCAGCGCCCCGGCGGGCGCGTCCAGTCCGCCGGGGCGCCCTCGTACCCGACGGGCGACAGCGCGTGGCGCAGCCGCCCGTACGGCGAGTCGGTCTCGGTGAGCCACCGGGCCGGGTCGTAGGGCTCGCCGTTGGGCGGCAGGTGCGGGTCGGCGGTGGGGGCGATGCCGTGCAGCAGCCAGGAGGCGGTGCCGGCCAGCGAGTAGCGCAGGTGGCGCCCGCCGGGGCGGCCGGTGCGCTGCTCGGTGAGGGCGCGCAGCACGCCGGCCGCGACGAGGTAGCCGGTGCCGTGGTCGAGGGCCTGGGCGGGCAGGGCGCCGGGGCGGCCGTCGGCGCCGGCCTCGGTGGCGGCGATGCCGACGCCGGCCTGGACGAGGCTGTCGAAGCCGCGCCGCCCGGCCCACGGGCCGCTCCAGCCCCAGGCGTTCAGCTCGGCGACGACCAGGCCCGGCCGGCGGGCGAGCAGGGTCGCGGGGGCCAGGCCGTAGGCGTCCAGCGCGCCGGGGCGGTAGCCGGTGACGACGGCGTCGGCGGTGGCGAGCAGTTCCTCGAAGACGGCCCGGTCGGCGCCGTCGGCGAGGTCGAGGCGGGCGGAGCGCTTGCCGAAGCCGGTGTCGGCGTGGGCGTCGTCGGCCTCGGGCAGGTGCGGCGAATCGAGGCGCAGCACGTCGGCGCCGAGCAGGGCGAGGGTGCGGGTGGCGACGGGGCCGGCGATCACCCGGGTGAGGTCGAGGACGCGGATCCCGGCGGCGGGCCGGTCGGCGGGTGCGGCGTCGAGCGGCCGGGGCGCGGCCTCGTCGGCGGCGCGGACGTCGACCAGCGGCAGGAGGGTGTCCCGGACCGGCGCGACGGCGACGGCGAGCGCCCCCGCCGCGTACGCGCGCTCCTGGACGGCCGCGGCCGGCAGCTCGCGCAGCACGGCGGCGAGCCGTTCGGGCCCGGTGTCGTCGGGCAGGCCGAGGGCGGTGAGCAGGCGGTCGCGGTGGTGGGGGTAGTTGGCGTGGGTGCGCAGCCAGCCGTCGGCGGTCGGCCAGAAGCCGGAGAGCGGCGCGAAGGAGACCGGGGCGCGGCCGTCGATCCGCAGGTGGCGCTCGCTGACGAAGGCCGTGGCGACGGCGCCCTGGTCGATCCGGACCCGCGGCACGGGGCCGCCGGAGCGCAGCGCGGCGAGTTCGGCGGCGGCCAGCGAGCAGGCGGCGACGGTGGCCCGGGCGAGGCGCCGCACGGGCAGCCGGGAGGGCAGCACCGCGTCGGGGCCGTGGAAGGAGACCCGCTCCAGCAGCGCGGCCGGCCCGCCGAGGGCGCGCCAGGCGTCGGCGGTGGGGACGTCGACGGGGCCTTCCGTGGGGCCTTCAGCGGGGCCTGACGGGACGGGGAGCGGACGGTTGGTCATGTCGGCATTGTGGCCCGTGCGGTGGGGTGGACGCAGTGACGTCCGCCACCGCTTCCCCCGGGAGGACCCGCATGGCCAGTCCCCGCCCCCGCTCCGGCGCCCGCGATCCGGCGGCTCGATCTCGGCTGCTTCGTCCGTCCGGCCGGGGAGGCGGCAATCCGGAGCCGCGGGTGGAGCCGGTGCCGGCGTACCCGGTGCGCCGGCCGGAGGGGCTGCTGCTTTTGGACACCGGCCTCGGCGAGGGCGATCCGGAGGCCGACGCGCACTACCGCCCGGTGCGGCGGCCGCTGACGGCGGCGCCGGCGGCGGCGGGTGCGGCTCCGGGGGACGTGGACGTGGTCGTCAACTGCCATCTGCACTTCGACCACTGCGGCGGCAACCCGCTGCTCGCCGGGGTGCCGGTGTGGACGCAGGCGGCGGAACCGGCGCGGGCCCGGGCGGGCGGGTACACGATCGACGCGCTGGTGGACTTCCCGGGCGTCCGTGACCGGGAGCTGGACGGGGAGGCGGAGGTGTGGCCGGGTGTGCGGGTGGTACCGACGCCCGGTCACACCGCCGGGCACCAGTCGCTGACGGTGGCCGGTCCGGACGGCTGCACGGTGCCGGCCGGGCAGGCGTACGACACCGCGTCCGCGTACGGTGCGGCGGTGCCGGCGCGGCGGGCGGCCCGGGAGGGGGTGGTCGGCGCGCCGGGCTGCCCGGGTACCCGGCTTGGCCGGAGCGGCCGGCGGCGTCCGGTCCGCGCCGGGTGCTGCTCGCGCACGACCACGCGGTCCGGGAGCCGGCCGAGCCGGTGTGAGCGGGCGCAGGCGGGGGCGGGGAGGGTCCGCGAGGCTCAGAAGGTGAAGCGCAGCGAGCGGATCCGGTGGTCGAAGCTGGACGGGACGAAGTCCGGTTCGCCGAGGGAGCGCACCTCGGGGAGCCGGGTGAACAGCTCCCGGTAGAGCACCTTCATCTCCTGCCGGGCGAGGTGCGCGCCGAGGCAGTAGTGCGGCCCGCCGCCGCCGAAGCCGAGGTGGGGGTTGGGGCTGCGGGTGATGTCGAAGGCCTCGGGGTCGGTGAAGACGGTCTCGTCGCGATTGGCGGAGCCGTAGTAGAGCACCACCTTCTCGCCCGCCCGCAGCAGCGGGCCGTCGGGGCCGCCGAGCCGGTGGTCGACGGCCAGGGTGCGGCGGAACTGGATGATCGGCGTGGCGTGGCGGACGATCTCGTCGACCGCGCCGCCGAGGTGCCGGTCGAGGTCGCCGAGGAGCAGGGCGCGCTGCTCGGGGTGGGCGGTGAGCAGGTGGAGGCCGTGCGCGAGGGCGTTGCGGGTCGTCTCGACGCCGGCGACGAGCAGCAGGGAGAAGAAGGCGCCGAGCTCGCGGCCGGTGAGGCGGCGGCCGTCGACGTCGGCGGTGACCAGGGCGGAGATCAGGTCATCGGTGGGCCGGCGGCGGCGTTCACGGCCGAGGTCGGCGACCATGCCCTGCATCCGGGCCAGGGCCCGCAGCCCTCGGCCGGGCATCCGGATCCTCCGGCGCAGCGGACGGGCGACACCGGTGTTCTCGGAGGCGTGGTCGACCTGCGCGAGGATGGCGCGGCGGGGCTCCTCCGGGATGCCCATCATGTTGCAGATCACCCGGAAGGGGAGTTCGGCGGCCACCGCGTTGACGAAGTCGGCGGGACGCTCGCGCTCCACCCGGTCGACCAGGTCGGTGGCGACCAGGCGGATGTCGTCCTCGACCCGGGCGATCAGGCGCGGGGTGAAGGCGCGGGAGACGATGCGGCGCAGCTGGGCGTGGCGGGGGTCGTCCAGGTTGACCATCGAGTCGCCGAACAGCAGGCGCACCCAGCGGGCCGGTTCGGGGGTGGTGACGCCGGGTCCGCTGAGGAAGACGGCCGGGTTGCGGCTGGCCTCGACGACGTCGGCGTGCCGGACCAGGGCATGGAAGCCGGGGGCGTCGCCGAAGCGGGCCGGGGCGGGCAGGCGGCGCAGTCCGGCGAAGGCGGCGGCGCGGTCGCGGTCGGGCAGCCGCCAGAACGCCGGGTCGGCGAGGTCGGCGAGGTCGGCGTCGGCCGGGGGGACGGTGTCGGCCGGAACGGCGGGGCAGGCCTCGGGTGCGGGGACGGCCTCGGGTGCGGGGACGGCCTCGGGTGCGGTGGTGTCCATGCCGGGTCTCCTGTCGCCTGTCGCCGTCGGCGCCCGTGTGTGCGTCGTCACATTCGGGGCGTCACATTCAGTACGTATCTGCACCGGATGTGTCAAACCGATATGACGGCATGAAGAGCATCTTCCGGACCAGTCCGGCACACCGCTCACGGCGGTCACTCACACACCGTCGGGATCCGGCCACCCCACCGTCACCGCCCCCACCGGTGTTCCCACCCGTCCGGGGCGGCGCGGGTGCCCGAACGACTTGCCCGCGGGGACCGCCTCCGAGGGGCCGGACATGCCCCGACAGGGACGGAACCGGCCAATACCGGAGGGCGCGGTACAGGTCGGCGGAGGCGGGTGCGACGATGAGTGTCATCGTGATGACCGACCGGATCCGCTCGCTGCGCGCCGTGGTCTTCGCCGCGCTCTGCGTGGCGCTGGCCGCCACGGCGCACGTCGCCATGGCGGGTTCCGGGGTCTCGGCCCCGGTCCTGGTGGGCGCGTTCGGTCTGACCCTCGGCCTCACCTGGCTGCTGGCCGGCCGACGGCGGGGGCTCACGGTGATCAGCTGCTGGATGGTGGCGGCGCAGACGGCGCTGCACCTGACGTTCGAACAGGCGGGCTCGCTGCTCGGGGGCCGCGGCCTCGCCGGCGCGCCGGCGACGGACTGGGCCTCGCTGCTGCTGTGCAATCCGGACGCGACGCCCACCGGGCTGTCCTCGGACGACCTGGCGCTGATGGCCGGGCTGGACCCGGACGTCCCGCCGTCCGGCACCGCGGCCGTCTCCCACACGCACGGCGCGGCCGCCGCCGCTCCCGACCTCTCGTCCGCCACGGGCACTCCGGTGCCGGGCTCGGGTTCGGCGGCCGCGTCCGGGATGACCACGTCCGGGATGACCGGGCACGGCATGACCGGGATGAGTGGGATGACCGGCACGGGCGGGTCGACCGGGGTGGGCGGCACCGGCGGCATGGGCGGCATGGGCGGCCACGACATGGCCGCGCACGGCATGTCGACCGGCATGATCACCGCCCACGTGGTCGCCGCGCTGGCCTGCGCGCTGCTGCTCTGGCGCGGCGAGACGGCGCTGGTGCGGCTGTTCGAACTGCTCGGCGCGCTGGGGTCGGTGCTGGCGGGGGCGCTGCTGGCGCCGCTGCTCGTCCTGTTCGCCCGCCCGGCCGGCTACCGGCCGCCTGGCACGCCCGGACCCGTCGGGCACCGGGCGCGGCTGCCGCGGTCGGTGCTGCTCTCGCACGCCCTGGTCCGGCGCGGACCTCCCGTGGCCGCGTTCGCCCGCTGACGCGCCCGCCGCCGTTCCCGGACACCGCCGGTGTCCGCCACGCGGTGGGCAGGTCGCCCCGCGCCGCAGCCGCGCCGCCGGGTACCGCCGCCCGTCCCCGGACGACCGCCGACCGACCGCGCACCACCGCCCTCCCGTGCCTTCCGCCGGGACGGCCGGGGTCGCCGCGGCCGGCCGGTGCGCCGGGGCGGGGCGCCGCCGGTACCGGTGGAGGCCGCCGCCGGGGTCCGGGCCCGCGCGCGCCGACCGTCCCGCCGCTCCCCCGGCCGGGCCGGGCTCGCGCGGCCGCCCACCGACGCCGACGGTGCCGCCCGCAACGGCACCGCACCCCGTCTTCCCCTCAGGACCCCTTCATGCCTGACTTCGACGGCGCACCGGCCCTGCCCGGCGCCACCGTCCTACCGCGTCCGCCCGTCGCCCCCCTGCCCGGGGCGGCCCTCTCCTGCTCCACCGTCCTCGATCGCGTCCGGGCCCTCCGTGCCGAGGCGCGCGAGGAGCTTCGCGGTCCAGTCCGCCGACGGCCCGTCGGTCGCGCCCGCGAGCAGCGGGCCGCGCAGTCGCTCCGCCCGCTCCAGCCACTCCCGGCAGGCCGCGCAGCGCGCGACGTGCCTGTCCAGCCGGCGGTCCGGAAGACCGGCCGGTTCGCCGTCGAGGCGGGCGGACAGAGCGGTACGGAGTTGCGCGCATCTCATATGACCATCGTCCCGTACCTCCTTCCGGGTGGGACCGACCGGGTGGGGGGCCGTCGTGGATGACGAGCAGCTGACCGCGCTCGCGCTGGCCGCCCGCGAGGGCCGCTCCGCCGATGTCGAGGCCTTCGTCCGGGCCACCCAACGGGACGTGTGGCGCTTCGTCGCCCACCTCACCGATGTGCAGTCCGCCGACGACCTCGCCCAGGAGACCTTCCTGCGGGCCCTGCGCAGCCTGCCCGGGTTCGCCGGACGCTCCTCCGCCCGCACCTGGCTGCTGTCCATCGCCCGGCGGACCGTCATCGACCGCTACCGCACCGCAGCCGCCCGGCCGCGCTGCGCCGCGCTGCCGGACTGGCAGGAGGCCGCCGAGCGGCAGGGCACCGCGCCCGCCGCGGGCTTCGAGGACGGCGTGGCGCTCGGCGACCTGCTGGACCGGGTGCCCGCCCAGCGGCGGGAGGCCTTCGTGCTCACCCAGGTCGTCGGGCTGAGCTACGCCGAGGCCGCCGAGGTGGCCGGCTGCCCGGTCGGCACCGTCCGCTCCCGGGTCGCCCGGGCCCGCGAGGAGCTGATAGCCCGGCTGCGGGCGGCCGAGGCCGGGGAGCCGGCACCGGTCGAGCTGGCGGCCGTCGGCTGACACGGCGGCGGGCCGGGCGGCTCCCGGGCGGCGCCCGACAGCGCCCGACAGCGCCCGTGACACCGGGCCGCTGACAGCTGACGGATGACAGATTTCAAAATCTGTTATCCGTCAGCTGTTATCTGTCATCTGAAATATGTCAGCTGTCATCTGTCAGCGGTCACATGTCAGCCCTCCGCCCCCGGACAAGATCGGCCACCGCCGTCATGATCCGGCCAAGCCGCAAAAATCCCCCACCTGTTCGGAACTCGGGCCCGGGTACCTCCGACTGCTGTACCGGACGCCGCCGCCGAGGTGGTGTCCGGACAGCACGGGGGAACGGAGGATGACCCATGGCAACGCAGCAGTCGCCCGCCGCCGGCGCACCGGGTGACAGCCCGGCCGGGGCGGCGGACCGGTGGAGCCTGGTCTTCGCCGCAGGCCTGCTCTCCTTCGTCGCGATGCTCGACATGAACGTGGTCAACCTCGCGCTCACGGACATCGCCGACGCCTTCGACGTCTCCCGCACCACCGCCCAGTGGGCCGTGCTCGGCTACCAGCTCCCCCTGGTGGCCCTGTTGCTTCCCGCCGGGCGGTGGCTGGACCAAGTCGGCCTGCGCGCCGCGCTGTTGTTCTCCGTCGCGTGCTTCGCGCTCTTCAGCGCCCTGGCCGCCGCCGCGCCCTGGGCGAGCTGGCTGATCGCCGCCCGCCTCGCCCAAGGCGCCTTCGGCGCCGTGCTGTTCGTCCTGATGCCGGTCCTCGCCGCCACCGCCGTCCGCCCCGAGCTGCGCGGCCGGGCGATGAGCGTGCCCGCCACCCTGGGCCCGCTCGGCGCCGTCCTCGGCCCGGTGATCGGCGGCGTGCTGCTGGACCACGTCGGCTGGCGGGCGATCTTCCTGGTCAAGCTGCCGATCTGCCTGGCCGCCTGGCTGATCGCCCACCGCAACGCCCCGCACGGCGGCAAGCGGCTGCGGCTGCCCGACCGCGGCTCGCTCGGCGACGCCGCGCTGATCGGCTCGGCCATCGCCGCCGTCCTGCTCGGCCTCACCCTCGCCCCGGACGCCCCGCTCTGGCTGCTGCTCGCGCTGCCCTCCGCGCCGCTGGTGCTGTTCTGGCTGCGCCGCCCCGGCGGGCGCCCGGTCGCCACCGTGATGCGCGCCTCCGGCACCGCCGCCGTCAACGGCTCGGTGCTGGCGCTCGCCGCCGGCTTCGCCGCCAACCACTTCCTGCTCGCCCAGTACCTGCGCCGGGAGGACGGGGAGAGCGCGACCACCACCGCCCTCACCATGCTGGCGTTCCCGCTCGGCATGGTGGTGGCCGGCCGCTTCGGCGGACGGCTCGCGGACCGCTGGGGCGCCCGCCCGACCGCGATCACCGGCGCCGCCGTCACGGCCCTCGGCATGCTGCTGCTCATCCCGGTGGACGCCGACTGGTCCTCGCCCGACATAGCCCTGCGGCTCGCCATCGGCGGCATCGGCATGGGCCTCAACGGCGGCCCGGTCCAGGCCCTGGTGATGACCGCGGCGCCACGCGACCAGCTCGCCACCGCCGGCTCGGCCGTCCAGCTCGCCCGCAGCCTCGGCTTCGCGCTCGGCCCCGCGCTGGGCACCGCCGCCACCCTCTTCGCCACCACCGAGATCGGCGACGTGCGGGCGGGCCTGACCCTCGCCAGTGTCGCCGCCGCCACCGCCGCGGCCCTGTTGACCCTGCACCACCGCACCACCAAGGGCCACAAGCCCACCGACCGCACCACCAGCACCGAGAGCAGCACCAGCACCACCGGCACCGACCGGACGATCGGCACCCGTGCGTGACGGATCGTCATCGCGCGGCTCGCACACGGCAGATCCACACCGGAGGAACATCCGCAATGACCGACACCGTCCACGACCCGACCGCGGCGGGCGAGGCGCCCGACGGGCCCCGCTGCCCGTTCGGCTACGACGAACTCCCCGACCCCGTGCCGCTGTTCGGCCAGGAGTACAAGAGCGACCCCTATCCCCTGTACCGGCAGATGCGGGCGGCCGGCCCCGTCCACCGGGTCACCTTCCCGAGCGGCGTCGGCGCCTGGCTGGTCACCGGCTACAAGGCCGCCCACGAAGCGCTCAACGACCCCCGGCTCGGCAAGAACCACGACCTCGGCAACGACGACTGGCGCCGGCTCGCCTCGATCATGCCCGAGCCGCAGCACTCGCAGCTCCAGGTGCACCTGCTGCACCAGGACCCGCCGAAGCACACCACCATGCGCAAGCTCGTCCTGGATGCCTTCTCACCGCGCCGGGTGGAGTCGCTGCGCCCGCGCATCCAGGAGCTCGCCGACACCCTGATCGACGAGCTGCCGCCGACCGCCCCGGCCGGCGGCACCGACCTGGTGGCCGGCTTCGCGGCCCACTACCCCTTCCGGGTCTTGGCCGAAGTGATCGGCCTCCCGCAGGAGTTGGCCGTAAAGTTCGACCGCGACTGGGGCAAGGTGGTGCAACCGGTCGGCCCGCAGGACCCGGGCCGACCGGCGTACGAGGGCCGGTTGCGCGGCCTGCAGACCTACATCGCCGAGGTGGTCGCCCACAAGCGCGCCACCCACGACCCCGCCGCCACCGGCGTGGACCTGCTCGGCCGGCTCGTCGCCGCGTGCGACTCCGGCGAGTTGAGCCCCGAGGAGCTCGACTCGATGGTGTTCCAGCTGCTGGTCGCCGGCCAGGAGCCGGTCACCAACCAGATCACCACCATGCTGATCACCCTGCTGCGCCACCCGGAGCAGCTCGACCGGCTGCGCGCCGCGCTCGACCCCGACTCGCCCACCACCGAGCCGGGTCTGCTCACCCGGGCGATCGAGGAACTGCTGCGCTACGACGGCGCGTTCGAGCTCACCACCTGGCGCTTCTTCGCCGAGGACAGCGACCTGCACGGCACCACCGTGCCGGCCGGCGACTCGGTGATCGTCTCGCTCGGCGCCGCCAACCGCGACGAGGAACAGTTCCCGGACACCGACGTCCTGGACTTCGACCGCTCCCCCAACGCCCACCTGGCCTTCGGCCACGGCATCCACTTCTGCCCCGGCGCCGCCCTGGCCCGCGCCGAGCTGCAGATCGCCATCGGCACCCTGCTCACCCGACTGCCCGGGCTCCGCCCGTCCGTCGCCGACGACGAGCGCATCGACGCGCTCGCCTGGGTGCCCGCCGTCCTGGCCCGCGGGGTCAACCGGCTGCCGGTCGCCTACGACCGGCGGATCTGAGCACTCCCGAAGGGCCGACCACGATCCTCCCTGCATCCACCACAGCGTCCCGGCGACCACCGCCGGGGCGTGGCTCCGCCTGCCCGAAGCCCGATCACCGTTCCATGGAGGACCACCATGCCGTCCGCCGGCACCGTCGCCACTGACCCGAGCAACTCCCAGGCCGACAGCAACGAGAGCGATGTGACCACCGTGCAGAGCAGCACCGGGTACACCGCCCCCGACCAGCAGACCGTCACCCGGCTCTCCGCCGAGATCCTCGATCTGCTCCTCCCGCACCGCCGTGCCTCCGACCCGGAGGTCGACGCCGCCCCCGCCGACTTCCCGCTCCAGATGGAGCAGTTGGCGGACTTCATCACGGCCGGGGACCCGATCCTGTTCACCCTGCCCGGGTTCCCCTGCAAGTCCCCCAACCTCGCCAAGGTGCTCGGCCATCTGCCCGACGAGGGCGAGCGGCTCTCGCTCACCTTCCTCAACCGGCTCGCCGAGGAGATCGGCAAGCTCTACGAGCCCGGCGCCAAGATCCTGATCTGCTCCGACGGCCACATCTTCGGCGACCTCATCCACGTGCCCGACGACCACATCGACCAGTACTCCGACGAGTTGGCCGCGCTGATCGAGCGCGAGGGCCTGACCAACCTCGACACCTTCGACCTGCGGGCCGTCCTCGGTGACCTGCCCTTCGACGAGAAGCGCGCCCGGGTGCACGCCCAGTACGCGCCCACCAAGGAGGAGCTGCGCGAGCAGGTGCTGACCGACGAGGAGACCGCCAAGCTCTATCGCGGCATCACCCGCTTCCTCACCGAGGACACCTTCGGCTGGACCGGCACCAAGTCCGCCCTGCAGAAGGACTGCCGCCAGCGCGCCTACGGCGTCATCCAGCGCAGCCGCGCCTGGGGCGACCTCATCGCCGAGCAGCACCCCCGCTCGTTCCGGCTCTCCATCCACCCGCAGAAGGTCGGCGTGCTGAAGTTCGGCATCCGGCTGCTGGAGCACGCGGACATGTGGATGACGCCGTGGCACTCCTCGGTACTCCACCGCCAGGACGGCGAGTGGGAACTGCTGCGCGCCGAGGAGGCGGCCAAGGTCGGCCGTTTGGTCGAGCGCAACGGCCGCCCCAGCCACTACGAGACCTCCTGACACTCGACTGAGGCCGGGGCGGCGGTGACCGGGAGCTCGGCGAGCACCCGGTCACCCACCCCGGGCAGCGGCGTGCCCGCCCCGGCCTCCGGCCCGGCCGGCGTGCGGTGGTCGAACGCGATCAACGGGTCACCCGTCAGCGGGTGTTCGACCACCGCCGCCCGGACGCCGAACACCTCGGCGAGCAGTTCGGCGGTCAGCACCTCGCGCGGCTCCCCCGAGGCGACCAGCGTGCCGCGGTGCAGCACGTGCAGCCGGTCGCACACCGAGGCGGCCGCGTTCAGGTCGTGCAGCGCGACCAGCGTGGTGCGTCGCTGCTCGCGCAGCAGCGCCAACAGCTCCACCTGGTGCCGGACGTCCAGGTGGTTGGTCGGCTCGTCCAGCACCAGGACGTCCGGCTGCTGGGCCAACGCCCTCGCCAGCAGGACGCGTTGCCGCTCCCCGCCGGAGAGCTGGGCGAACCTGCGGTCCGGCGCGTGCGCCATCCCGACCCGTTCCAGCGCCTCGCCGACCAGCCGGTGGTCCTCGGCGTCGTCCTTGGCGAAGGCCCGCTTGTAGGGGGTTCGGCCCATCGCGACCACCTCGCGGACGGTCAACTCGAAGTCCCCGCCGCGCTCCTGGGGCAGCGCCCCGATGTGCCGGGCGGACTGCGCCGGGCTCAGCTCGGACAGCTCCCGCCCCGCCAGCAGCACCCGCCCCGCGCTCGGCCGCAGATGCCGGTACACGGTGCGCAGCAGACTGGACTTGCCGCTGCCGTTGGGACCGACCAGGCCGGCGATCTCGCCCTCCTTGGCGACCAGGTGGACGCCGGCCACCACCGTCCGCCCCGACAGGGCGACGCTCACGTCTTCGACGGCGATTCTCAATTCCGCTCCAGTCGTCGGTCCAGCAGGTAGAGCAGGGTGGGCGCGCCGAGCAGGGCGGTCACCACGCCGATCGGCACCTCCTGGCCGTCCAGCGCGGTGCGGGCGAGCAGGTCGACGACCACCAGCAGCACCGCGCCGGTGAGGGCGGACAGCGGCAGCAGGCGGCGGTGGTCGCCGCCGACGAGCATCCGGCACACGTGCGGGACCATCAGCCCGACGAAGCCGATCGCCCCGGAGACGGCGACCAGGACGCCGGTGAGCACGCTGGTGACGGCGAAGATCTCGCGGCGCAGCCGGGTGACGTCGACGCCGAGGCCGGCCGCCGTCTCGTCGCCCATCAGCATCGCGTTCAGCCCCCGGGCGCGGCCCTGGAGCAGCAGCGTCCCGAGGGCCACGGCCACGGCGGGGACGGCGAGTTGGCTCCAGGTGGCGCCGCTCAGGCTGCCCATCAGCCAGAACAGCACGCCCCGGGTCTGCTGCTCGTCGCCGGTCTGCAGCACGAGGTAGCTGGTGAGGCCGGTGAGGAACTGGCCGATGCCGATGCCGGCCAGCACCAGGCGCAGCGGGGAGAAGCCGCCGCCGCGCCGGGCCAGCACCCACACCAGGGAGAACGCGGCGAGCGCGCCGAGGAAGGCGGCCACCGAGACGGTGATCCCGGCGATGCCGCCGATGGTGAGCTCCAGGCCGAGGCCGGCGCCGAGCACGATGACGCCGACCGCGCCGAGCGAGGCCCCGGAGGAGATGCCGAGCAGGAACGGGTCCGCGAGCGGATTGCGGACCAGGGCCTGCACGGCGGTGCCGACCACGCCCAGCCCGGCGCCGACGACGGCCGCCAGCAGGGCGCGGGGCACGCGCAGTTGCCAGACGATGAGGTCGCGGCTGCCGGGCGCCGGATGCTGCCCGGTGATCCGGCGGCCGACCACCTCCCACACCTCGCCGGGCGGGATGTCGACCGCGCCGAGCGAGACGGCGGCGGTCAGCGCGACGACCAGGGCGGCGGTGAGTAACGCGGCGAGCGGTCCGGCGCGCAGTGCCCGGACGCGTTCGCGCCGCACGGCGCCGCCGGCGGTGGTGGTGGAGGTGGTGGCCCCGGCCATCGGCTACTGCCCGTTCTTGACGAGCGCCGGGTGGAGCGTCGCGGCGATCTGCCGCACGGTGTCGGCGGTGCGGGTCCCGGCGATCGTGGTGACCTCGGAGCCGATCCGCAGGAAGTGCCCCTCCTGCACGGCCTTCAGCCCCTGGGTGGCGGGGAAGCCCTTGAGGAACGCCTCGGCCTCGTCGAAGGCCTTGCTGTTCGCCTCCTCGCTGCCGCGGTTGCGCACCGCGAGCTGGATCCAGTCCGGGTTCTTCGCCACCACGTCCTCCCAGGAGACGGGCCGGAAGTCGGCGTCGCAGTCGGCGAACACGTTGCGCGCGCCGGCCAGGGTGATCACCGCGTTGGCGACCTGCTTGGCGCAGACGGCCATCGGTTGCTTTGTACCCGCGTCGAAGTCGAAGAGGAAGTACCCGGGACGCTGCGCCTCCGGTACGCCCGCGGTGGCGTTCTTGACGTCGGTGATCTGCTTCTCCATCGCGCCGACCAGTTCCTCGGCGCGGGCGCCCGTCCCGGTGACGGCGCCGAGGCGGCGGATGTCGTCCTCGACGGCGGCGAGGTCGGTGCGCGGTCCCTGCGGGGCCTTGGGGCCGGTGGTACAGGCCGTGGAGAGCAGCAGCACGTGCTGGATGCCGACCGCCTTCAGCTCCTCCTCGCTCGGCCCGGCGCCCGCCGCTCCCATCGCCGGCATCGGCCCGAAGGTGTCCACGTAGAGGTCGGCGCCGGAGCCGAGCAGCTTCTCCTTGGGGATCAGCGTGTCGCCCAGCGCGGGCACCTTGGCGCCCTGCTCGGCGAGGGCCGCCGGCAGGCTGCCCTTGCGCGGCGGGAAGCCGGTGCCGATGACCCGCTCGCCGGCGCCGAGCTGGAGCAGCATCTCCAGCGAGGCCGCGTTGCTGGTGACGATCCGCTGCGGCGCCTGCTTGACGGTGGTCTCCTTGCCCGCGCAGTCGGCCACCTTGACCGGGAACGCGCCGCCGGCCCCCGCCTGCTGCGTGCTCCCGCCCCCCGCGTTGTCCCCGCCGCCGTCACCACCGCCGGAGCATGCCGTGGCGAACAGGGCGACGGCGGCCGCGATACCGCAGAAGACGCGAGGGCGCATCAGTGACTCTCCTGGTCCATGGTCGTGCTCGGGTCCGTCCTGTGAACCCGGACCAGATAGTCGGCCGCCGTGCCCGGCCGGTTCCCGGGAGTTTGCCCGTCCGGGCGTGGATCGAACACCCGCCGGGAAGCCACCGGGGTGGCTAGGGTGGGGTGATGACCTCCCTCCCCGTTCCCGGCGGCCCGCCGGTGGTCGACGACCTCGGTTCGCCGGTGCCGCTCGGCGCGGGGCCGGTGCGGCGGGTGGTGTCGCTGGTGCCCTCGCTCACCGAGGCGCTCGCCGCCACCGCGGCCGGGCTCCTGGCCGGGGCCACCGACTGGTGCAGCCACCCCGCCGGCCTGGAGGTTCCCCGGATCGGCGGCACCAAGAACCCGGACGTGGCCCGGATCGTGGCGCTCGCCCCGGACCTCGTGATCGCCAACGCCGAGGAGAACCGCCGACCCGACCTGGACGCCCTGCGGGCGGCCGGCCTGCCCGTCTGGGTCACCGACATCCGCACCCTCGACCAGGCGCTCCGCTCGCTGGACCGGCTGCTCACCGTCGGCTGCGGCCTGCCCCGCCCGCCCTGGCTGGACGCCGCCGAGGCCGGCTGGGCCGGCGTCCGCCCGCTGCCCGGCCCGGCCCGCCGCGCGGTGGTGCCGATCTGGCGCCGCCCCTGGATGGTGCTGGGTCACGACACCTTCGCCGGCGACCTGCTGCACCGCCTGGGCCTGCGCCTGCCGCACGCCGAGGACCCGGACCGCCCCGAGCGCTACCCCGCCGTCCCGCTCCCCGACCTGCTCGCCACCCGCCCCGACCTGGTGGTGCTGCCCGACGAGCCCTACCGCTTCACCGCCGACGACGGCCCCGAGTCCTTCTCCGGCATCCCCGCCGCCCTGGTGAGCGGCCGCCACCTCACCTGGTACGGCCCGTCCCTGGTGGAGGCCCCGGCCGTCCTGGCGGCGCAGCTCGCCCGGGCGTCGGCCCACGGGTGGTCGGCGAGGTGACCCGAGCGGGCTGCCTCCACCCATCCCTCGGCGAGGTGGATCGTCCAGGTCTCCCCCGCGGCCCGCTTCAGTTCGACCGAGGTGGCGGCTGCCGCCACGACTGCCGGGCCGTTCTCCTCACCCAGGCCGACGCGGCGTCGACCTGGTCGACCCCGAGCCAGTGCTCAGGACCCTCGGTGTCCACCGCCCACCGGTCCCACCGGCATCCGGGCCGGGGGTGCCGCAGGATCGTCGCCGTGTCCGCAACCATGTCCCCGCGTCAGCGCGGGGCGACGGCCGGTTCGTCCACGCTCAGGGTGCGGGCGGCGGCGTCGACGGTGGCGCGGACACCGAGCGGCAGGGGCAGGTTGGGGCCGGCGTGGCCGAGCTCCACCTGGCCGAGCACCGGCAGCGGCCGGTCGCCGAGCACGTCGAGCACGACCTCGCGCAGCGACGGCGCCGGGGCGTCGTCCGCGCAGCCGGCCGCGGTGACCCGGTGCGGCACGCCGACGACCAGCGCGGCGATCCGGTCGAACACCCCCGACATCCGCAGCAGGTGGAGGTCCTGCCAGACCGCCGACAGCGGGCGCTCCACCTCCTCCCAGAACAGCACCGCCCCGTCGAAGCGTTCGGCGGGCAGCGCGAAGGGTGTCGCCTGGAGCGCGACCAGGCGCCCGAGCAGGCCGCCGAGCAGCGGCCCGGAGGCCCGGCCGGGCCGCCAGCACTCCCGGCCCCCGGGCGCGCCGAGTTCCGGGAGCGCACCGAGCGGCACCACCGGGTCGGTGAGGGCACGGAGGTAGAGGCCGGCGAGCGTCCCGGCGGCCGGCGCGGCCGTCGGCGCGGCGGCGTGCCAGGAGCCGCCGAGACCGTATGTCGCCATGTCGCCGTGCAGACCGGCCAGGCCGGTGCGGGCGTGCAGCGCGAGCAGGAGCAGCGAGACGTCGCTGCATCCGAGCACCGGCTTGGGGTCGGCGCGCACGGCGTCGACGTCCAGCCGGTCCAGCCAGCCGGCGGTGGCCTGCCCGCCGGTGTGCGCGACGACCGCCCGGACCTCGGGGTCGCGCAGCAGCCGGTTGAACTCCTCGGCCTGCGCCCCGGGCCCGGCCGCCGCCCACCAGCGGCGCCGCCCCGGCTCGGTCAGCGGCGTGCGGCGCACCCGGAAGCCCATGGCCGTGAGCGTGGCGATCCCGCGCTCCAGCAGCGGCACGGCGTCGGCCTCCAGCGGTCCGGCGGGCGACGCGACGGCGACGAGGTCCCCCGGGGCGAGGGCGCGGGGGCGCAGGGCGTCGGGCACGGGCGGGCTCCGCTCTGTCGGCGTCGATCGGATGGTCCGACCATCGCCGAGTCTCAACAGCCCAAGTCCGTCCGGCAATCGGATTTCGGTGGGTGGACACGGGGAAGGCCCCGGGGCGCGGTCGGTGGCCGTGCCCCGGGGCCTTCCCGGTGGTCGTCAGCCGCGTGCGGCGGTGACGGCGGCGCCCAGCGCCTCCTTGATGCGCGGCCCGAGGCGGGCGAAGCCGAGCTCCTTCATCGCCGCCCGCAGCAGCTCCTCGTCGCTCCGCTCGACCCCGTCGCCGTCGACCCAGCGCACGATCGCGAGCAACTCCTCCGCCGAGTACGCGGTCACCGGCCGCCCCGGCGTGAAGTCCGGCTTCTCCGGCCGCCCACCGGCCTCGGCGGCGGGCTCGGCCACCTCATCGGCCGGCGCCTCGACGGCGACCTCGGCGACCGGCTCGGTCAGGGCCTCTTCGACGGCCTCTTCGACGGCCTCGGCCTCGGCCACGACCTCCGCCACCGGCTCGGGTGCCTCCTCGGCCGCGGCCTCCACGACGGACTCCGCGACGACCTCGACGCTCGGCTCGACAACCGGCTCAACCTCAGCCGCAGCCGGCTCCGCATCGGCGACGACGTCCGTCAGCTCCGCGGGGGTCTCCGCAGCAGCCTCGGCCGGCTCGACCGGCTCCTCGGCGACGGGCTCCGCAACGGGCTCAGCCCCAACCTCGGCGACCGGCTCAGCCTCGACCGATACCTCCGCGACGGGCTCAGCCTCGGCCGGGGTCTCCGCGACCGGCTCGACCTCGACCGGCACCGACTCCGCCTCAGCGACGACAGCCGCCGCCTCGGCCGGGGTCTCCACCGCCGGCTCAGCCTCGACCTCGACCGGCACCTCAGCGACCGGCTCAGCCTCAACCACAGTCTCCACGACCGGCTCCGCCACGACCTCAGCCAGAGCCACCTCCGCCTCAGCGACGACAGCCGCCGCCTCGGCCGGGGTCTCCACCGCCGGCTCAGCCTCGACCTCGACCGGCACCTCAGCGACCGGCTCAGCCTCAACCACAGTCTCCACGACCGGCTCCGCCACGACCTCAGCCAGCGCCACCTCCGCCTCAGCGACAACGGCCGTCACCTCGGCCGGGGTCTCCACCGCCGGCTCAGCCTCGACCTCGACCGGCACCTCAGCGACCGGCTCGACCTCGACCGCGGTCTCCACGACCGGCTCCGCCACGACCGGCGTCTCGGCGGCCGGCTCGACCTCGACCTCGACCGACGCCGGCTCCGTGTCGGCGACAACGGCCTCCGCCTCAACCGGGGCGGCCTCCGGGTCGGCTTCGACCGGGGCGGGGGCGATGGCCTCGGCGTCAGGGGCCGAGGGCTGGACGGGCGGGGCGGCGGTGATGCCGACCAGGTCGTCGGCGGCCGGGGAGGGGGCGGGGAGGGTGACGGTGAGCGGCTGCTCCTCGGGCTCCGCCTCCGCCTCCGCCGGGTCGGACGCGGCCTCGGCCACTGCCTCGGTCTCGGCGGTCGGCTCGACGGCGGCCTCGTCGGTGCTCTCGTCCGTGCTCTCTGCCGTGTCCTCGGCGGTGTCCTCGGCCACGGCGGCCTCGGGCTCCTCCGCCGTCTCCGTCGTCTCCGTCGCCAGGCCGTCGCGCTGGCCGCCCGCCAGCGCCTGGCGCGCGGCGTAGGCGGCCTCGGCGGCGCGGCGGTCGGCGTGGGCGGCGGCGAGCTCGGTGAGCAGGTCGGCCAGGCCGCCGTCCTCCAGCGTGGCGCGCAGCCCGCGCAGGGTGGGGAGGCGGTAGAGGGTGCCCTCGTCGGCGGCGAGGCGCTCGACCAGGTCGACGAGGTCCGGGAAGGACAGCGCGTCGAGGTCCTGGCCGGGCAGCAGGCGGTCGAGTTCGCGCACGCCGGTGCTGATGGCCTCGAAGGTCTGCGCCGTGCGGTGGGCCAGGTCGGCGTCGGACGGCGCGGTGGGCAGGGTGCCGGCGGGGGCCAGGGCGGCCCAGGCGCGGCGCTCGACCTCGGCGGAGGCGAGCGCCTCGTGGAGGTCCTGCGCGCGGGGGCGGCCGTTGGTGGTGGCGGCGAGGGCGCCGGCCTGCTTGCGCAGGGAGCGGCCGCGCAGCCAGGACAGCTTGACGCCGCGCTCGCGCCGCCAGTTGCGGTCGGCGGTGGCGGCGATCAGGGCTTCGAGGTCGGCGTCGTACGCGGCGGGGGCGAGCACGGTCGAGGTGCGGCGGACGAGCTGGAGCATCTCGACGAGCACCGCGGTCTTGCCGACGGTGTCCGGCGCGTCGAGCTTGACGTCGGCGGCGAGCGCGTTGACGTCGTCCCAGACCTGCTGGAGGTCGTGGCCGCGCAGCTCGGCGAGGACGGTGGAGGCGGCGCGCGCCTCCTCGGGGGTGGCGATGGTGTCGACGGCCGCGTACCAGGGGTGGGTCCCGGCGGTGAGCGTGAACGCGCCGAGCTCGGCGTAGCGGCCGAGGTCCTCGCGCAGGTCGGTGTCGGCCGCGGGTGCGGCGTCCGCGGTCTCCGCCTGCTCCGTGCTGTCCTTGGTGTCCATCGTGTCCGTGCTGTCCGTGCGGTCCGTGCTGTCGGCGGTCTCCGTGGCGGCCTTGGTGTCCGTGGTGTCCTTGACGTCTGCGGAGCCGGCTGCGTCGGCCGCGTCGGCGTTGCGGGAGTGAAGCACTGTCATGTGAGGTCCGGTTCTGGGCGGCTGCGGCGGGGGCGTGGACGGGCGGCGAGGGGGCGGCGGTCCGGGTGCGCGGTGGGCCTCGGAGGGAGGTGCCGGGGGCGCGCGGTCGGGCTACCGGTCGGAGGCCAAGAATACGGGTGCCCGTTCGAGCCATGCACGCACCCACCGCCCCTCGGGCCGGTGTGGCGTGCCGTACCGCCCGCCCGGACGCCACCCGGGAGGGCCGGTCGGGTGGTCGGCCGTCGGCCGTCCGGCGGTGCCGCGCCCGTGCCGCGCCGCTCACCGGTGACCGCCGTCCGCCCGCCGTGCGGGCGCCGGCCGGCCGGGCGGGCGGTGGCCGGCGCGGGCGAGGGTGGCGAGGTCGACCGGCGCGAGGTACTCGTAGAGCGCCGTGCGGTGCCACCAGGCGCCGGTTTGCCGCAGTTCCCGCCAATCGGTGAACCGGTAGAGGTGGAGGGTCGCCCGGACGTGGGTCGGCGGGCGGTCCGGGAAGGGGTTGTGGCGCAGCAGGCGCAGCGTGTCCGGGTCGTTGACCAGCAGCCGGGCGGCGAACGGCAGGAACCACGGCCGGGCGTAGCCGGGCGAGATGCCGGCGAACCACATCAGCCAGTCGAGCCGCAGGTGGTAGGGGGCGTACTGGCGCGGGACGCGTCGCACGTCGCCGGGTTTGCCCTTGAACCCGTACTCCTTCCACACGGTGTGCCGGGTGACCGCCGCTTCGTCGGTGCCCTCGACGACGACCTCCTGGCGGGTGCGGTTGACGCTGCCGAACGCGCCGTAGGTGTTGACCAGGTGGAGGCGGTTGAAGGAGCGGTTCATGACCTGGCGGCGGGAGACCATGTTGCGCACGGGCCAGTAGCTGAGGACGAGGACGGCGGCGGTGACGGCGAGCGCCAGGGCCTCGAACCAGACGGGTGCGGCGGGGTACTGGCGCGGGTGGACGGGCAGGCCGAGGCGGGCGGGGTCGACGGCGGCGAGGGCGAGGGCGATGGTGAGCCAGTTGAGCCAGGCGAAGTTGCCGGAGGCGACCAGCCAGAGCTGGGTGGCGACGACGACGCAGGCGGCGTAGGTGGCGACCGGCTGCGGGAGGAGCAGGCCGACCGGGACGAGGAGTTGGGTGACGTGGTTGGCGGCCGCCTCGACGCGGTGCAGCGGGTCGGGCAGGTGGTGGAAGAACCAGCTGAGCGGTCCGGGCATGGGCTGGGTCTCGTGGTGGTAGCGCAGGCAGGTGAGGTCGCGCCAGCAGGTGTCGCCGCGCAGTTTGATCAGTCCGGCGCCGAACTCGACCCGGAAGACCAGCCAGCGCAGCAGCCACAGCACGGGGGTGGGCGGGGCGGTGTCGGCGTTGCCGAGGAAGACGGCCAGGAAGCCGGCCTCCAGCAGCAGCGACTCCCAGCCGAACGAGTACCAGGTCTGTCCGACGTTGACGATCGAGAGGTAGAGGGCCCACAGCGCGGTCCAGCAGAGCATGGACGTCCACAGCGGGAGGGCGTCGCCGAGGCCGCCGACGAGCGCGGCGGAGAGCGCGGCGCCGCTCCAGGCGACGGCGGCGAAGAAGCGGTCGCTGTAGTGGAGGTGGAAGAGGCCGGGCGCGTGCCGGATCGGGACCCTGGCGGTGAAGCGGGGGACCGGGAGCATGCCGCGGCTGCCGATGAGGGCGCGGAACTGGAGGGCCGCGGCGAGGAAGCCGGTGAGGTAGAGGGCGGCCAGCAGCCGTTGCACGAGCAGCCTGCTGAGCCAGTACTCGGGGGCGGCGAACCACTGCATGCGGCCCATGCCTACCATCGGCCGCCGTCGCGCGGGTGGGCGCGGCGGGGCGGCGCCCGGCGATTCACCCGGACGGCCTTCACCCGGACGGCGCCGCCGCGGACGGCTGGGCGGCGCTGACCCGGGACGGCACCGTGGCGGGGGGCCTCTCCTCGGGGGTGAGAGGCGCCCCACCGCGGTGGTGGATGCGGTGGTGCGGACGGGACGAACCGAACGGGGCCGGACGGAACGAACCGAACGGGGCCGGACGGGCCGGGCGCGAGCGCGGGACGGGCCGGGCCGGACGGGCCGGCCCGGGCGGCGGGTTTCAGGCCGGCAGGACGAGCCCGGTCTCCCCGGCGCCGGTCCGGCCGACGGGGGCGCCGTTCTGCTGGAGCCGGTCGACCAGGAGCGCGGCCAGGGTGCCGAGTTCCTCCTCGGTGCGGGACTGCGCGGTGACGTCCATGCCGACCGTCAGCACGCCGGTGACCTGGCCGGTGCGGGCGATGCGCAGCGGGCTGCAGGTGAAGCTGAAGATCTGCTGGCCGCGCTGGGCGTCGGGGCGCGGGGACTGGACGCGGACGTCGTTGAGGACGGTGGCGCGGCCGGTGCGGTAGGCCTCGGTGACCACGCGCTGGAGGCCGGCGGCGCCGAGCTGGGGGTAGGCCTGGCCGATGCCGCCGTAGGCCGCCGGGGCGCCGAAGACGTCGGCGTGCTGGGCGTTGGCGTAGCGGATCTCCTGGCCGGGGCCGTCGGTGAGCATGATCGGGAAGGGCGAGCCGTCGAAGGCGGCGAACATCTCCTGCTGCTGGGCGACCAGGTTGTCGCGCAGCCGGATCTCGGAGAGCAGGGCCTCGGCGAGGTGCTGGATGTCGCGCAGGCGCTCACGGCCCCACTGGCGGGGCTCGTGGTCGAGGACGCAGACGGTGCCGATGACGGTGTTGGTGTCGTCGACGAGCGGGGCGCCGAGGTAGGCGCGCACCCCCAGCTCGTCGACGACCGGGTTACCGGCGAACCGGGGGTAGGCGAGGATGTCGTCCAGCGCGAGGGGGGAGCGCTGGGCGACGACATGCGGGCAGAAGCCGTGGCTCATGGGCATCTGACGGGTCGGCAGATCGAAGGCGATGCCCCGATCGGCCCAGGAAGAGCCATCGTCGGCCGGAATCAAAGGGGAGTTTGGCGGGATGTAGAGCCCCCGGAACATCTGGCGCTCGTCGTTGATGAAGTTGACCATCGCGATGGGGGCGCGGGTGATGCTGGCGGCCAGGTGGGCGAAGCGGTCGAAGGCCTCGTCCGCGGCGGGCTCGTCGAGGCCCAGGCTGCGAAGCCTGCGGGCCCGCTCCGACTCCCCGGCGGCACCCGGGAACTGGCCTTGAGTGCTCATCACATCAGTCATGGCGCACATGTAATCAGACATCCGGCGCCTTCGGCGCTCCCGGCCCGCACCCTCCCAGGTGATGATGCTCCGTCAAAGCCACCTGGTCGACCGGGAGGAGACCCGCGGGCCTCCGGCCGGAAACGAAGGGGGAACCGGAAGCGGAAGCAACGGATCCAGCGGATCCGGCAATCGCGGGAACGTCGTATCCCCACCTTCCGGCGCTTCAATCCTCGCCGACCCCGGAACGACCTGATCGCGCCAATCCAAGATCCTCCATAGAGCACTACCGGCGGACATATGACAATGAGGCCTGCCGAAAATCGGCGGTCCCCAAGGGCAGCGTGGGCCACCGCCGGCACTTCCGCACGCACCGGCTGAGCCATGGGCACCGGCCGCCGCCTTCTCCTCCCCCACACCCTCGGCGGCCGACGCGGATCGGCGGCACGGACGGAGGCACATCCACCGAACGAACTGAACCCGAGAGGACCGGGGCATGGCGATGGACTACTTCACCGACGAACGACACGAGCACCTCCGCGCGGAGGTGCGTGAGTTCGCGGAGAAGGAGGTGCGCCCGCAAGTGGCCAGAATGGAGGCCGGGCGCCAGGTCGAGTTCGCACTCGCGCGGGAGATCGCCCGCCGCGGCTGGATCGGAATCACCATCCCGCGCGAGTTCGGCGGGCTGGGGCTGGGACATCTCGCCAAGACCGTGATCGTCGAGGAGCTGTCACGCGTCAGCGGCGCCATGGGGGCGATGGCGCAGGCCTCGCAGCTCGGCGTCGCCAAGGTCATCCACTTCGGCGACGACGCCCAACGCCGTTACTGGCTGCCCAAGTTCGCCGACGGGTCGTCACTGCCCACCATCGCCGTCACCGAACCGGAGTCCGGCGGCCATGTGCTCGGCATGAGCGGCACCGCCCGGCGCGAGGGCGACGAGTACGTCCTCAACGGGCGCAAGTGGTTCGTCGGGAACTCGCACATCGGCGACGTGCACGGCGTGGTGCTGCGCACCGGGAAGGGCAGCCGGGGGCTCTCGGCCTTCCTGGTGGAGAGCGACCGCCCCGGGTTCCGCGCCGGCACCCTCGGCTCGCAGAGCGGACTGCACGGCTTCAGCTTCGGCGAACTCGTCTTCGAGGACTGCCGGATCCCGGCCGCCAACCTGCTCGGCCAGGAGGGCCAGGGACTGGACGTCGCCTACTCCTCCTCCACCCTGTACGGGCGGCTGAACCTGGCGGCGGTCGCGCTCGGCATCCACGTGGCGATCGTCGAGGACACCGTGCGGTTCGCCGAGTCGCGCGTGCTCTACGGCAAGCCGCTCTCCCATCTGCCCAACATCGCGCTGAAGCTGGGCGAGATGCAGTCCCGGCTGATGACGGCCAAGCTCGCCGCGTACCACGCCTCGCACCTGCTGGACCACGGCAAGGCCTGCGACGCCGAGCTGATGAACGCCAAGCTGATCAACACCGAGTACGCCCTGGACTCGGCGCGCAACGCGATGGAGATCCACGCCGCCCGCGGCCTGCAGACGGACTTCCACATCGAGCGCTACCTGCGCGACGCCACCCACATCTACCCGCCGGCCGGCACCTCGGACGTCCAGCGGCTGCGGCTCGGCCAGGTGGCCTCGGGCACCTACGGCAAGCAGTGGTCGGCCGAGCTCGCCGATCTGGCGGGCTGGGCGTGGAGCGAGGCCGCCGAGCTGGAGGCCCGCGCGGAGGCCGAGGTGTGCGAGGACCAGTCCTCGGTGCTGCGGATGCCCCTGGCGGGCTGACGCCCGGGGCCGCCCGGTCGGCGCGGCCTTCCGGGATACCCGCCGTTGACCTGTCCCTGACGGTCTTCCGGCGACCGCCCCCCGGTCGCCGGAAAACCGCCAGGGACTCCCCCCATCGCTTCGCTGACCAGTGCGAATACCCGGACGGAGGGCCACCGGGAGCCCCGACACACCGTCATCGCGCCTTCACATATGGTCAGTTGATGTTGCCCGAAGGTCACCCGGGGCTGGTAGCGTGCCTGACGTCGGCGGCCGTGCCGCATCCGCCCTGACGGCGACCCCGCGGGCGGCCACCTCCGGCGACCCGCCGGGCACCGCCGGCCGCGGCGCCCCAGCGGGCCCGGTCGGACCGCACCCGCACCCCCCGCCGTTCGGCCCTGCTACAAGGAATCAGATGCCAGGCATATCGGCCCCCCGGACGGGCCACCGCGCCGGCCGGTCCGGCTCCCTACGCAGCTCGCTCCTCAGCCTCACGCTGCTCCCCTGCCTCGGCCTCGCCGGCGCCTGGGGCTACGCCGCCTACCTGCTGCGCGACGCCGGGGAGCGCACCGCCCTGTACGCCGGCAGCGCCGCCGTGGCCGTCGTCCTGCTCGCGAGCCTGGTGCGCGGAGTGCGCGCCGCGCGCGTCCTGCCGGCCCGGATCGCCGCGCTGCAGGCCGACGCCCTGACGCTCGCCGAGCACGACATCCCGGGGGTCGTCGGGCGCTTGAAGGCCGGCGAGCCGGTCCCGGCCCCGCCCGCGCGCACCCCGCCCCGGCGGACCGGCGACGAGCTCCAGCAGGCCGCCGACGGCCTCGCCGCCGCCCGGCAGGCCGCCGTCGCCGCCATCGTGCACCAGGCGCAGGGGCGCGAGGGGACGAAGAAGGTCTTCCTCAACATCGCGCGCCGCACCCAGATCCTGATCCACCGCCAGATCAGCATGCTGGACGCGCTGGAGCGCGAGCACGAGGAGCCCGAGCTGCTGCGCGAGCTGTTCGCCGTCGACCACCTCGCGACCCGGATGCGGCGCAACGCGGAGAACCTGGTCATCCTCGGCGGCGCGCTGCCCGCCCGGCGCTGGCGCAACGCCGTGCCCATGGTGAACGTGCTGCGCAGCGCCGTCTCCGAGACCGAGAACTACTCGCGGGTGGTCGTCCAGGGCGTGCCCCGCGCCTCGCTCAGCGGCCAGGCCGTCGCCGACGTGATCCACCTGATCGCCGAGCTGATCGAGAACGGCACCACCTTCTCCCCGCCCTACACCCAGGTGCAGGTCTCCGCGCAGGAGGTCCCCAAGGGCCTGGTGGTGGAGGTCGAGGACCGCGGCCTCGGCATGGTCGAGGAGGAGTACCAGCGGCTCAACGACTACCTGGCCAACCCGCCCGAGCTGGACGTCTCCGCGCTCGGCGACGACCTGCGGCTCGGGCTCTTCGTGGTCGCCCGGCTGGGCGCCCGGCACGATGTCCAGGTCACCCTGCGCCCCTCGCCGTACGGGGGGACCCGGGCGGTGGTGCTGGTGCCGGCGGCGCTGCTGCAGCAGGCCGAGCCGCCGTCCGACTTCGCCGGCCTGCCGGCGGGCGCGCGGGTCACCCGGTCGCCCGCCCTCGCGCCGACGACGGCTCCGGAGACGGGGGCGGGGGCGGGGGCGGGGGCGCAGGCGGGAACGGAGGCCGAGGCCGAGGCGGAGGCTGAGGCGGGGGCGGAGGCTGAGGCGGGAACGGCCGAGGGGACGGGCGCGGTCGGCGCGGACCTGTCGGGCGCGCTCGCCGGGGTGCTCGACGGGCTCAGGGGCATCGCGCCGGCGGCGGGTGGTGGCTTCGCGATCAGCGGTGACGGCTTCGGTGGGGGCCTCGGTGGCGGTGGCCTCGGCCGCGACGGCGACGGCGACGGCGACGTGGTGATCGGCGAGTTGCTCGCGCACTACCCCGAGGGGGGCGACCCGCAGGGCCAGGACGATCCGACGGTCAACGGCGGCCTGCCGGTGGGCTCCACGATCCCCGGCCTGCCGGGCGCCGTGGTCGTGGCCCGGCCCAGCCGGCCCTGGCCCTACCAGGAGCCGCCGGGCGAACCCGGCCCGGACGCGCTGTTCGACGCCACGGCCGGCGCCTGGAGCGGGGCCGGTGAGCCGTCGGCCGCGCCCGCGGCGCCCACCCACCAGCGAGCCGAGGAGACCCACGCGCGCTACGGGCCCGAGGGCGAGCTGCGCACGCCGCGAGTCCTGCCCCAACGGGTCCGCAACGCCAGCCTCGCCGAACAGCTGCGCGAGGCCCACGGGACCTCCGCCACCCCGTACGGGCCGCCCGGCGACGCCTCCGCGCAGGCCGCCGACGACCCCTCCCCGCAGCGCTCACGGGCCACCATGGCCGCCATCCAGCGCGGCACCCGCACGGCCCGCGCCGCCGCACCCGACCCCCACGTGCCTTCCCCAGCTAAGGAACAGCAGTGATGACCCAGCACACCGACACCGAGCGCGACCTCAACTGGCTGCTGGACCAGCTGGTGGCGCGGGTCCCGGAGACCCGGCACGCCATCGTGCTGTCCGAGGACGGCCTGCTGGTCGGGCTCTCCCAGGGGCTCGACCGGGCCGACGCCGAGCATCTGTCGGCCGTCGCCTCCGGCCTGCAGAGCCTCGCCCGCGGCGCCGGCCAGCGGTTCAACGGCGGGCGGGTGCGGCAGACCGTGATCGAGATGGACCAGCTGTTCCTGTTCGTCACGACCGCCGGCCAGGGCGCCCGGCTCGCCGTGCTCACCAGTGAGGCGGTCGACGCCGGGCTGATGGCCTACGAGATCAACATGCTGGTCAAGCAGGTCGGCCAGTACCTCACCGCGGCGCCGCGCGTCGACGCCGGCCAACCGGATGCGGGTGGCGGTGCGTGACCGTCGACGCCGCCGAGGCCTGGTTCTTCGACAAGGAGGCCGGCCATCTGGTCCGCCCCTACGCCATCACCAACGGGCGCACCGGCCCGGTCCGTGACGGCTTCGCGCTGATCACCCTGGTGGTCACCGCCGACCCGCGCGCGGACACCAGCCGGATGACGCCCGAACCGGCCGCGATCCTGCACCTCTGCCGCGAACGCCCGCTCGCGGTGGCCGAGATCGCGGCCGTCCTGGACCTCCCGGTGAGCGTGGTCAAGGTGCTGCTGGACGACCTCGCCGAGGCCCGGATGATCCTCACCCGGGCGCCCGTCGAGCTTGCCGATGCGCCGGACATCGCGCTGATCCAGGCCGTGATCGAGGGCGTCCGCCGGCTCTGATCCGGCCGGCACGCCAGCCACCACCTCGCCCAGTTCCCTTCAGGAGACCCGACGTGACGACCCAGAGCCTGGTGCCGGGCGCGGTCAAGATCCTCGTCGCCGGCGGCTTCGGCGTCGGCAAGACCACCATGGTCGGCTCGGTCAGCGAGATCGAACCGCTGCAGACCGAGGAGCGGATGACCCGCGCCAGCATCGGGGTCGACAGCCTCGACGGCGTCCACGACAAGTCGACGACCACCGTCGCGATGGACTTCGGGCGGATCACCGTCCGCGAGGACCTGGTGCTCTACCTGTTCGGCACGCCCGGCCAGTTCCGCTTCTGGTTCATGTGGGACGACCTGGCGCTCGGCGCGCTCGGCGCCATCGTGCTGGCCGACACCCGGCGCCTGGAGTCCAGCTTCGCCGCCGTCGACTTCTTCGAGCAGCGTGGCATCCCGTTCGCCATCGGCGTCAACTGCTTCTACGGACGCCGCGACTGCGCCCCCGAGGACGTCCGCCGCGCGCTGGACCTCGACCCGGACGTGCCCGTGGTGCTCTGCGACGTCCGGGAGCGCGCGTCCAGCAAGGAGCTCCTGCTCGCCCTCCTCGACCGGGTCCACCGGCAGGCGCTCGCCGCCCATCCGTGAGGGCGGCGAGCCGGTGCGGGCAGGCCGTCGGTGGGCGGCGGGCGGCCGTCGACGGGCGGACGTCGGTGGGCGGCGGGCCGGTGCGGTCAGGCCTTGGCCGGGGACGCCGGGGTCAGCTCCAGGTCGTACAGGGCCCGGACCAGCGGTGCCAGCTCGGGGAGGTCGGCGGCCTCGGTGAGCGTCGCCTCCAGGGTCGCGTCGTGCAACGGCCGGGCGGCGGCCAGCAGTTCGCGCCCCTGCGGGGTCAGCTCGGTGTAGATGCCGCGCCGGTCGTCCGCGCAGAGGTAGCGGCTGAGCAGCCCGCGGTCCTCCAGCCGGCTCACCAGCCGGGTGGTCGCGCTGCTGCTCAGCGCGGCCGCGCGGGCCAGCTGCTGCATCCGCATGTGCCAGCCGTCCTGCCGCGACAGCGCCTCCAGCACGGTGTACTCGACCACCGAGAGCCGGTGCTCCGCCTGCAGCGCCTTCTCCAGCGCCGAGTCGATCAGCCCGTGCAGCGCGGCGAGCGTGCGCCAGCCGCCGGCGCGGATCTCGGCGGCGTCGTCCTGGATCCCCATGGCTCGCCTCTCTCTGCTCGGGTGGTACTCGGTCGGGCGAGGGTCTGTGTTCCCGCTGGAACGGTCCTCCCCACCCAATTATGCCATTCGGCGCGGCTTACCTGCTTGTGCAACTAGTTCTTCGGTTCTCCTTGTGTCCGGTCCCGGGCCTCCTCCCGGGAACCGACCTCCGGCGATCCGGACCACGCGGTCACACAGAGCGCCGAGGCCAGCTCCTCCTCGTACCAGGCCGCCGCCAGCCAGGCCGCCGCGAAGGCGCCGTGGTCGTCCGCGACCACCCGGCCGAAGACGTCGCGTGGCTGGTCCAGCGCCGTCGCGAACAGCCCGTCCAGCAGCGCCGCCCCCGTGGCCAGCCCCGCCGACCGCAGCCGGGTCCGGTCGGCGGCCACCACCCGGGAGCCCAGCGCCAGCGCCGCCCGGCCGCCGGTCACCGCCTGCTCCACCCGCCGGGCGAGCAGGTGCACGGGGGTGGTCGGCGCCGCGGCGACGGCGTGCCCGGGAGGACCGGGGAGCCAGGTGGGGTCGGCGGGGTCGATGGGAGGGAAGGCGAGGTCCGCCGTCTGGAGCCGTTCCAGGCCCAGGTTGACCCGGCCCGCGCGGTCGGCGGGCAGCGCCAGGGAGGGCGCGTTCCCGGGCTCGTCCCGCGGCTCGTCCCTCGGCTCGTCGCTCGGCCCGTCCCCGGGCGCGGGCCCGTCCGTGGGCGGCACACCGATGGCCAGCAGCCGCAGCTCGGGGCGCGCCGAGCGCTCCAGCCGGCCGATCACCCGCAGCCGCAGGCCGGGGGCGGTGGCGAGCAGCGCCAGGTTGCCCCGGTGCGCCAGCCCCGGATGGTCGTGCGCGGCGCGCAGCGCCACCACCGCCCCTTCGCACTCCGCCAGCAGCCGGGACTCCCCGCCCGGCCCGTACGGCACCGCGCCGAGCAGCGTCACGTCCAGGAACAGCAGTTCGCTCCCGGCCGGCCGGACCTCCGGCGGCAGCGCCCCCGCGGCGAGCGCCCGCGCCACCTGGGCGGCCGGCGGCTCGCCCCAGAGCCCCGCGAGCGGCTCCGCCGTCCAGGCCGCGCCCGCCGCGCGGACCGCCCGGACCGAGGCGCCCGCCCCGAGCCGTCCGGCCACCGACCGGGTCGCCCCCTGCACGGCCAGCCCGGCCCGGGTGAACTCGCGGTGGCTGATCAGCGCGTCCCCCAGCCGCACCGCCCGGTTCCCGGCCCCGACCGCCTGCGGCGCCGCCGCCGCGGCGTCGGTGTGCGGCATGATCTCCGCCATCGTGTGCAGCCCGCCGCCCGCGTCCACCGCCCAGGTGAGCACCCCCGCGTGGGTGGCGGTCAGCACCGGCTCGGCGAACAGCCCGTAGAGGCGCAGGCCGCCTGCCGGCGCGTAGGACTGGCGGGCCGTCCCGCGCAGCTCGGCGACGCCCTGGCCGGCTGCCTCGGGCGTCGTCGCTTCCGACGTGGCGGCGTGGGCGAGGGCCGTGCTGAGGCCGAGGAGTTCACGCAGGCCGGCCACCAGGTCGGCGAGCCGGTGGTCCGGCTCGCCCGAGCGGGCGGCGCGGATCCGGGTGACCACCGCCACCGCCGCGGCCGCCGGCCGGTGCAGACCGGCCAGCCGGGCCCGGTGGGCCGCGCGCAGCAACTCCGCTTGGAGCACCGCGCCCGCACCGCCGACACCCGCCGCCAGCACGGCGGCACCCACCCGGTGCAGATGCTCGACGGCAGCCCGTTCGGCGGCGGTCAGGGTCTCGGCGGGCGGGGCGGAGAGGGGCGGGGCCGCCCGGTCCGTCTGGTGGGCCCGGTCCGGCTGGTCCGCTTGCTCCTCCTGATCCGTGGACGGGGCCTCGGCGGGCGACTCGTCGGCGAGCGGGCAGACCGTGACCGCCGCCGCCCGGTGCACGCAGGCGGGCGCCAGCAGGCACCCGCAGCGCACGTCCGCCTGGTCGGCCACCACCCCGCCCGGCGCGTGCAGGACGAGCACGGCCTCCTCGTCGACGGCGATCCGCCAGTCCTCGCCCGTCCGCTCCACCGGCCGGTCGGCCAGCTTGGCGGCGGCGGCGTCCAGGCGCTTCTGCAGCCGGGCCGACAGCCCGGCCACCACCTCGGCGACCACCTCCGGCCGGACCGCCGGCCACTGCGCACCCGTCCCGGTCCCGGTCTCCGTCACTGCCTCCGTCATTGCCCCTGCCACCTCCGTCATCGGACCTTCTCCCCCACCCAGCGGGCCAGCTCCAGCGGGCTGAGCGCCGCCACCGGCATTCCGGCCGCGACCAGCTGGCCCGCGACCGCCTTCGAGTACCGGGCCGTCCCGGTGTCGTCCAGTGCGGCGCAGCCCAGCAGGTGGCAGCCGGAGTCAACCAGCGCCCGGGTCTGCGCGAGCAGTCCGCCCACCGGGCCGCCCTCCTCGAAGTCGCTGACCACCGCGATCAGCGTGCGGGACGGCACGGTCACCAGGCTCCGCGCGTACTTCAGACCACCCGCGATGTGCGTGCCGCCGCCGATCCTGACCTCCAGGAGCAGACCCAGCGGGTCCGTCACCCGGTCGGTCAGGTCGACCACCTCGGTGGAGAAAGCGACGAAGTGGGTGCTCAGCGAGGGCACCCCCGCCAGGATCGACGCGGTCAGCGCCGCCCAGACGGTCGACGCCTCCATCGAGCCGGAGACGTCCACGACCAGGATCAGCCGCCAGTCGGACGCCTGGCGGGCCCTGGTCCGGAAGACCGGCCGCTCCGGCACGATCACCATGGCGCCCGGTTCCGCACCGGCGGGACCGCCGGCGGGGTCGGCCGGGCGGGCGGTGGCGAGGTTGGCGCGGATGGTCCGGTGCAGGTCCAGGCCGCCGCCGGGGCGACGGCTCGGGCGCGGCACGCTGATCCCGGTGAGGGCGGGGCGCAGCCTGGTGGCCAGCTCCCGGCTCAGCTCGTCGACCAGGCGCCGGACCAGCGGCCGCAGCCCGGCCAGCCGGGCCTCGGGCAGGCCGCCCGCGTGTTCCAGGACGGTGCGCAGCAGGTCGACCGACGGGCGGACGGCGCCCGGGTCGATCGCCTCCAGGACATCGCCGCGGCCCTGGGCGACGGCGGCCGCCAGCACCTCTTCCCGGAGGCCCGGCCCGAACAGCGCGGTCAGCTCCTCGGTCCACTCGCGCACGCCCGGGTACGGCGCCTCGCGTCCGCCCCGGCTCTCCAGTCCGGGGCCGGAGCCCTCGCCGTGGCCGGTGCCGTACAGCTCGTCGAGCGCGGTCGCGAGGCGGGCGGCCCGGCCGCCGAGGCCACCGCTGCCCGGCCGGCCGAGCAGCAGCCGCCAGCGCTCGGCCGGGCCGAGGGCGTGGGCGGGGTCGGGGGTGGGGCCGGGGGTGGGGGTGCGCCCTGGGGCGGGTTCCTCCGCGGTGGGTGCCGGGAGGAGGGCCGGGAGCAGGCCTCGGCGGGCGAGCGCGGCGCGGGCGGCGAGGTCGGCGCGGGACAGTTCGGCGAGCAGCGCGGGCGGCACCTCCTCGGGGAGCGTGTCCAGGCGGGTGCCCAGGCGTTCCTCGACCAGTTGCAGCAGCCGGTCGCGGGCGGCCGGGCTGAGCGTGTCGAACCCGCCGCGCAGGGCGGGCAGGCGGTCCAGGAAGGCACCGTCGGCGAGGGTGACCACCCGCTCCAGTACGGGTTCGAGCACCTCGGGGGCGGTCGAGAACAGCCCTTCGGCGGCCGTGAGGAGCCCCACCAGGGACCGCCCGAGGGCGTGCCGGGCCTCGGGTCCGGTGGCGCCGTCCACCCAGGAGGCGGCCCGGTCACCGAAGACCGCCGGCTCCTCCTGCCGGATCAGCACCCGCACCGCCCCGGCCGCACCGCGCACCAAGGGGCTTCCGCCGTCGGCGAGTTCGGTCAGCGCCTGCCGGAGCCGCACGCCCCCGCCGAGGTCCGCCCGCCGCGCCAGCTCGACCAGTGCCCGGGCGTCGTCCGGCTCGTCCGAGCCGCCCAGCCCCTCCAACTGCCGCACCGCCGCCACCGTGACCACCTCGGCCGCCGCCGCCAGCACAGCGAGCACCGGATCCGCCTGCACGACGGCGGGCACCCCCTCACCCCCGAGCACAGCGGCCGCCCCGGGCGAGGCCTCCGCCGACACGGCGCCAGGCACCATCACCGCCGGGGCCGCACCGGAAGCAACCGACGCGCCAATGACCGGCGAAGCCGCAGAAGCCGCACCGGGAGGCGCCTCCCCCGGCCTGACGTCGGGAGACGCGACTGTTGGGGTGGGGCCGGAAGCAGCCGACGCGCCGCTGACCGGTGAAGCCGCACCGGCCCTGCCGGACGGCACCTCCCCCGAGGTGACGTCGGGCGGCGTGGGCGTTGGGGTGGAAGGAGTTGACGCGCCGCTGACCGGCGAAGCCACAGCGACCGTGCCGGGCGGCACCTCCCCCGAGGCGCCGCTGACCGGCGGAGCCGCGGCGGCCGTGGCGGGCGACGGCTTCCCCGGTGTGGGGTCGGGTGGGGTGGGGTGGTGGGTGGCGGTGAGGCGGTCGAGGAGGGCGAGGGCGTTGAGGAGGTCGGGGAGGGTGCCGCTGGTGGGGAGGACGGCGGTGAGCTGGGTGAGGCGGGTGTCGGTGAGGGCGGGGAGGCCGCAGGCGGCGGCGTCGGCGAGGCCCTGGAGGACTTCGCCGGCGGTGGGGCCGTCCGCCTGGAGTTCGCGGCGCAGCCGTTCCCGCAGGGCGCCCTCGGCGGCCTGGGCCGGGGTGACGCCCCGGGTGCCGGCGACGGTCAGCATGGCGGCGACGGCCGGGGTCCAGCGCACGCGCCAGCGGGTGGTGAGGGTCTCGGTGCCGCCCGCGCCGGTGGTCTCGACGGCTTCGGCGTAGGGGACGCCGCAGGCGGTGAGGCGGTGGAGGAGGAGTTCACGGCGCCGGTCGAGGGACGAGCGGAGCGGGTCGAGCCGCAGTTCGCGGGGGGCGGACTCGGCGGTGTCGGCGGGGCCCGGGAGGCCGAGGTCGGCGAGCAGTCGCTCGACGGCGGGCGCGAGGCCGCTGCGCGGGGCGGCCGGGGTGGGCTCGCCGGTGCGGGTGCCGACCAGGACCTTCTCCAGTGCGCGGGCCACCGCCCGTCCCCGGCCGAGGGGTTCGCCCTGGGCGAGGACGGTCTGCACCGCCTCGACGAGTTCGCCGCGCCCGGGGGCGGCGAGGGCGCGCAGCCGGGCGAGGTCGCCGGCGAGGCGGACGATCTCGCGGGCGTCGGCCGGGCCGGAGGGGTGGTCCTGGGTGCGCAGGGCCTCGCAGATGCGCACGGCGGTGCGGACGAGTGCCTCGGTGAGGCGCTCGGGGTCGCCGGCGGCGTCGAGCACGGTGTGCTGCCACTCGGGGTCGCGGATGCCGGCGGGGTAGCCGGAGCGGGCGTCGAGCAGCGGGTAGGTGTACGGGATCAGGGAGACGACGTGACGGGCGTCCGGAACGGGCTCGGTGGACGACTCCGCGGGCTCGGCCGGCTCCGCGCCGGCCCCGTCCGGGGTGAGCGCGGGGGCGTGGAAGGCGCCGATGACGGCGGCGACGCGGCGGCCGCCGGCGCCCGCCTCCCGGATACGCTCGCGCATCCAGGCCTCGCGCCGCAGGTCGTACGGGTCGACGCCGGTGCCGTCCTCGGCGTCGCGGCGCAGCGCCCAGCCGACCAGCAGGGCGGCGCGCCGGACGGCCTCCGGGGTGGAGCCGGGGGCGGCGGTCTCGACGAGGCGGTCCCAGAGGTCCTCGTCGTCCTCGCGCCCGGTGAGGCGGTGGCGCAGCGCGTCGGCGACGCCGGGGCGGGTCTCGGCGCCGGTGCGGCCGTGCTCGCGCCCGGTGTACCGGTCGCGGACGGCGAGCGGCAGGTCGCAGGCGACGGTCTCGACGCCGTGGCGGCGGGCCCAGCGCAGGGCGGCCAGTTCGGGCGAGAAGTCGGCGAAGGGGTAGAAGGCGAGCCCGGTGCCGTGGCCGGCCTCGGCGCCGATGCCGTCGGCGTGCTCGTCGGAGCGGTCGGCGGCGGGGGCGGCGGCGAGGGCGACCGGGGCCTTGGTGGCCTCGTCGGCGAGCAGGTCGAGCCAGGGCTGGAACTCGGCGGGCAGCTCGACCAGCAGCACCTCGGGCGCGGCGGCATCGAGCAGGGCGGGCACGACGGCGCTGAGCGAGGGCGCGTGGTGGCGCACCCCGATCAGGTAGGGGCCGGGCGTGTCGAGGCCGGACGCGGCCAGTCGGGCGGCCTGGGCCTCGACCGTCCCGCGCGGGTCGTCGAGGCCGGGGCCCGCACCGCCGGGCGGCACCGCGCTGCTCATGTGTTCACCTCTCGGTGGAAGTTCGGGAGAGTTCAGGAGTTCAGGAGTTCGGGGTCGAGGGGACCGGACCGGCCCGGCGCCCGCGGGGGCGCCGGGCCGGCGGGGGCTCAGTGCTCCAGGGCGGAGCGCAGGTCCCACAGGGTGCGCCAGGTGGCGGCGCCCTGTTCGGCGCGGCGGCGGACCGGGCCGTCCCAGTAGCCGAGCAGCCGGGCGGCGTCGGCCGGGTCGTCCTTGCGGACGACGCCGATGAGCTGGCCGGGGAGGCGGCCGAGCAGGTCGCCGCCGTCGGGCAGGTAGGCGGCGGTGACGCCGAGGGCGGTGGCCACCGAGACGGCCTCGGCGGTGCTCATCACGGTGGAGGGGCGCTCGACGTCCCAGCCCTCGGTGGAGCGGCCGGTGCGCAGGTCCCGGAAGGCGGTGACGAGGGCCTCCAGCACCGCGTCGTCCACCGCGTAGGCGGCCCCGGCGCGGGCGACGGCGGCGGTGGACTGGCGGCGGACCAGGTCCACCTCGGCGGCGAGGCTGCCGATCGGGCCGACCGTCTCGAAGTTGAACCGCCGCTTGAGGGCGGCGGACATCTCGCTGACGCCCTTGTCGCGCAGGTTGGCCGTGGCGATCAGGGTGAAGCCGGGGACGGCGTGCAGCTGCCCGTCGGGGCTGCCGGCGAGTTCGGGGACGGCGACCCGCCGCTCGGAGAGCAGCGAGACCAGCGCGTCCTGGACCTCGGGCAGGCAGCGGGTGACCTCCTCGACCCGGGCGACCGCGCCGGTGGTCATCGCGGTGAGCACCGGGGAGGGCACCAGGGCCTCCCGGCTGGGGCCCTTGGCCAGCAGCAGGGCGTAGTTCCAGCCGTACTTGAGCTGGTCCTCGGTGGTGCCGGCGGTGCCCTGGACGGTGAGCGCGCTGGTGCCGCAGACGGCGGCGGCGAGCAGTTCGGAGAGCATCGACTTGGCCGTGCCGGGCTCGCCGACGAGCAGCAGGCCGCGCTCCCCGGCGAGGGTGACGACGCAGCGTTCGACCAGGGCCCGCTCGCCGACGAACTTCTGCTCGATCGCCAGGCTCTTGCGGCCGGCCTTGAGCTTCTCGCCGTCGCTGCCCATCACGAAGGTGACGACGGCGCGCGGGGTGAGCCGCCAGCCGGGCGGGCGCGGGCCGGAGTCGTGGGCGGCGAGGAACTCCAGTTCGGCGGCGTACCGCTCCTCCGGCAGGACGACCTGCCGGGCGGCGCCGGGAGCATGGGTGGTGGTGGTCATCGGCGGGCCTTCCTGCGCTTGCCGGTCTGGAGCTCTTCGAAGCCGGGGACGTCCCCGTCGGTGACGCGCCGCCAGGCCCGGGTGAACAGCTCCGGGACGGACAGCTGCGGCAGCGCGGCGTGGTGGGTGGGCAGGTCGTAGAGGCCGGCCTTCCAGGTCTCGACGGGCAGACCGGGGGCCTTGGCCTCCTGCCAGCCGCAGGGGAGGAAGAGGGTGCGCCCGGCGCGGGCCCGCTTGGCCTCCACGACCAGCCCGGAGGCGAGGAGTTCGGCGCGGGCCTTCTTCAGCCGGGCCGGCTTCCAGCCCGTCCAGCGGGCGACGTTGCGGTCGGTCGGGTCGGGCAGGGCGAGCAGCTGGAGGTAGAGCACGGCGGCGTCCTCGCCGAGCTCCTGGGTCTTGGCGACCTCGGTGACCAGCTCCGGCACCGTGAGCAGCGGGTGGTGGGGCCAGAACTCGGCCCCGCCGTCCGCGGCCTGCGCGGCGGCGGCCTCGGCGGGGAGGTCCGGCAGGGCGACCAGCCGCTCCAGTCCGCCGTCCAGCAGGGCCGTGAGCACGGTCCGCTGACGGGCCAGCCAGTGGCTGTCGGCCAGGCCGGCGAGCAGTTCCAGCGCCGGGTCCTGCGGCCCGCTGACACCGGCCGGGCGCCACCAGATGTACTCCGCCGCGTTGTGGTCGTGGCCGGGCGACAGCACAATGGCGTCACCGCAGCGGACCAGCCCGTCGGCGTCGGCGCCGCCCTCGGCGGGCAAGCCGTAGCGGGTGCGCAGGACGGCGGCCAGCGGATCGCCCTTGCTGTTGCGGCGCAGATCGTAGGCGAGCAGCAGCTCCGGGTCGGCCAGGCGGGTGCGCAGCGCCCGGACGGCCGGGGCGAGCAGCGCGCGCAGCGGGCTGCTCCAGGACAGCCGGTAGGCGAGCCAGGCGAGGGCGTCGACGAATTCGGAGAGGCTGCTGTAGCCGGGCAGGGCGTCCGGGTCGTCGGGCAGCAGTCCGACCGTGCCCGCCGTCCCCTCGGCGCGCAGCCGCTGACGGGTGGTGCGGCTGAGCCACGGGGTGGTCGCGAAGTTGAGGACCTCCTCGACGTTCTCGGCGCTGGTGCCGCTGACGGCGGCCTGGTCCGTGTCGGGCAGGGTGACGATCCGGCCGAGGCGCTCGGTCCAGCGGGCAGCGCCGGCGGCGCTGTCCGGGCCGGTGGTCCAGAGGTCCTCCGGGTCCTCGGGCAGCAGGGCGGCCCAGACCTCGGCGAGGACCTTCCGCTCGCGCCCGCGCAGCCAGTCGCGGGCGGCCTTGGCCTCGGCGGACTTGAGGCCGTACTCCTTGAGGGCCGCGGCGGGCAGCGGCGAGCCGTACCACTGGATGAGGGCGCTGGTGGGGCTGAACAGCAGGGTGGAGCGGATCGCGCCGATGCCGGTGCGCTCACCGAAGTCAGCGGCGCGCTCGGCGCGGTGGGTGATGGCGCCGCGCTCGGCGAGCAGCGCGGTGAACCGGGCGACCCAGTCGGCGGTGACGGTGTCCTCGGTGACGCGCTCGAAGCCGGTGCCGAAGTGGGCGACCGGGCCGAAGGCGCCGCTCGGGTCGTGGTCGGCGGCGAGCCAGAAGACCTTGTCGTCGGCGTGGTGGCTGCAGCCGAGGATGATCACGGTGCGCTCGCCGTGCCGCCAGACCTGTCCGGCCCGGCGATCGTGCTTCTCCTCGTGGGTGCTCCCGCTGGTGGTGAGCGGCTCGGTGAGGCGGACCTGGCGCAGGGTGGCACCGCGGTCGGCGAGCGGCCCGGAGGTGAGCTCGGTGAGCAGCAGCGCGAGCGAGGCGCGGTGCTCGGCGGAGGTGAGCGGGGCGGCGGCCGCGTAGGCGAGGGTGGCGAGGTTGCCGAGCGCGTTCAGCCAGCCGTGGTGGGTGTCGTCGCCGTGCAGGTCGATCCGGTGCGGGGTGCTCCAGCCGTCGCCGTCGGCGGCGGGGGGCTCGGCGAGGACGGCGGTGACCGTCCGGAGGTTGTTGAGCACGCGGTAGTTGGTGCTGCGCTCCCAGGAGCGGCCGAAGCCTCCGATGCCGGGCAGCAGCAGGGTGGCGGCCGATTCGAGCTCGTGGTCGATGCCGTGCTCGGGCCGGTACGCGTACCCGGGGGCGTCGGAGGAGCCGGTGGCGCGGCCGGTGTTCTCGGGCTGGGGCAGGTAGCGGGCGATCGAGTCGAGCAGGTTGGCGGCGGCGCGGGCGAGGCCGGTGACACCGGCCAGCAGCCACCGGTGGGTGATGCCGGGCAGCTGTTCCGCGACGGCGTCGAGCGGGAGTTCCTGGACCGCCTTGCCGCTGCTGACGACGGGACGGCGCACGCCCTGGACGGTGATCCAGCGCTGTTCCCCGGCGGGGACCGGCTCGGCGTCGGCCGGCCAGGCGGCATCGACGAGGCGGGCGGCCTGCTCGTCGGTGACGGTGCGCAGCACCGTGGAGCCCTGCTCGTCGCGCGGGCGCAGGGCGTGCCAGTGGGCGAGCGGCGGCACGATGGCGGTGCCGGCGGCGTCCAGGCCGCCGGGGCGGCCGGGGACCAGGTCGCAGGTCAGGCCGGTCGGATCGGCGGTGACGGTGCCCTCCGCCGCGGAGTCCTCGGTGGTCAGGCCGAGGGCGAGGTGACGCTGGTGGCCGTCCTGGACCAGCGGCCGGGCGCCGCCGGGCAGGGCGAGCCGGCCGCGCGGGTACATCAGGGTCTGGACGCCGTCGTGGACGGCGACGAGCGTGGTGCCGTCGGCCGTGCCGGTGGTGACCCGCCGGCCGTCGACCCGCACCCAGCTGCCGAGCACGGTGCCGTCGGTGCCGAGCGGGGTGTCCGTCAGGCCCTCCTGGAGCGGCAGCAGCCGGGTGCGGCCGACGTCGAGGCGGCCCGCGGCGGCGCCGGCGGCGATCCGCGGCGGCTCGGAGACCCGGCCCAGGGTGCCGGTGGCGGCGTCGAGTTCGTGCAGCACCTGGCCGCGGTTCCAGCGGGCGGTCCAGTAGCCGGTGCCGTCGGTGAGGGTGTGGTCCTGGTCGGACACCTTGGTGTCGCCGGCGTGCAGCGGACGGTGTCCGCCGGTGCGGCCGCCGCCGGGCAGCGGGATGGACGGCATCTCGATCTCGTCGTTGCCGCCGTAGTAGCGGACGATGGTCTCGCCGCCGAGTTCGAAGGTCTCGGCGGGCCGGCCGGACCAGTAGGCGCGCTGATTGCCGTCCTGGTGCCAGGCGACCAGGAGTTCGCCGTCGACGAAGCGGAACTGGGGGGTCTGGTGGCTCTCCAGCTTGTGGGGGATGCGCAGGGTGTGTTCGAGCACGATGCCCTGCGGTCCGGCCACGACGACCTGGTTGCCCCGGCAGAGCACCAGGTGCGGCCAGGCCTCCTGGAGCACCAGCTTGTCGGGCAGGTTGCGGCCGTTGCCGAAGCCGGGGGTGTCGCCCGCCTCGACGCCGAGCTTGGCGAGCGCCTCGTCCAGGGCGGGCCAGCCGAGTTCGTCGAGGATGCCGCCGCGCAGGGCGCGGGCGAGCAGCCCGGTCACGTCGAGGCCGGCGATCCGAGCGGCGGCGGCCGGGTTCTCGTCGCGGATGCCGGTGCGGTGGGAGCTCAGCGCGCGCAGCATCGCGGCCGCGCTCTCCAGGCCGCGGACGGTCTCCAGCTCGTCGACCCGGGCGTCGGACCACTCGATGAACAGCTCGCGCAGCACCGGCCGGGCGGCGAGGCCGCGCTTGTCGACGGTGTCCCAGACCGCGGGGACGGCGGCGCGCAGCGCGGGCCGGAAGCGCGGGTCGGCGGCGACGGCCGCCAGGGTGCGGCCGTCGGCGGAGGAGCCGGCGACCCAGGGCTGGATCTGGAAGCTGTGGTTGTCGGCCGGGTCGGCGACCAGGACGCCCTCGGCGAGCAGCAGGTCGAGCAGTTCGAGCTGGGTGGCGCTGCGGCGCACCCCGGTGAAGAGGTCGACCGGGACGGCCTCGGCGCGCAGCCGCTCCAGCATCCGGGTGACCAGGGCGACGGTCTCGGTGTTCAGGTCCCGGTCGCGCCAGCCCCGGCCGAGGTGGTTGGTCCAGCGCTGCAGCCAGGCGGCGGCCGGCTCGGGGGCCTCGGCGCCGGCCGCGGCCGGCGCGGGCGGGTCGGTGAGCAGCCGCTCGGCGTCGCTGTCGGCGAGGAGGGCGAGCCAGGCGGCGTCCTGGACGTCGGCGTCGTCGTTGCCGGGCGGGTCGGGCATCAGCTCCAGCAGGCGGGCGCGGACGGCGGCGTCGCCCCGGCCGAGCTCGACGACCTGGCCGCGCCAGGCCTTCCAGAAGGTGGCGGGCGCCCGGTTGACGGCGGGTGAGGCGAGCAGTTCGACGAGCAGCTCCCGCTCGTGCTCCTCCCGGTCCAGGCCGGCCGCCTTGAGCAGGGCGCGGGCGTCCTCGGCGACCCCGGCGTAGGGGGCCATGCCGGCGGCGGAGCGCTCGGTGCACAGCTGGCGGAACCGCTGCCAGGCGGTCAGCGGGTCGAGCCGGACGCTCAGCTCCTTGACGTACTGGCGCAGCGCCTTGACGCTGAGCGCGCCGGCCAGGGCGAACTCCAGGAAGACGGCGCGCAGCCGCTCCTCGTCGACGGTGAGGTTGTGGGTGCGCTCGGCCTCGCGGGCCTTGCCGAAGAAGGTGCTGGCGTAGGTCTGGTTGCCCTGTTCGAGGAAGATCCGGCCGACCTGCTCGCAGTAGGTGGGCAGGAAGTGCGGGACGGCGCGGCCGAGCCGCGTGGCCAGCTCGTCGAAGCCGTCCTTGGCGTGGCCGGGCTTGGACTTGGCCTGGCGGGCGAGCCGCTCCATCTCCTTGACCAGGGCGAGCGCGTGGTGGCCGTTGGCCGGGTCGTGGACGAGCGCCCAGGCGGGGAAGCCCAGCGCCTCCTGGCGGACCTGGCCGACCTCGACGGGCTCGGCGTCGGGGGTGAGTCCGAGGAAGTCGACGGCGGCGTCCTCGGCGGGTCCGAGCGCGCCGGGCACCAGGCGCACGACCCGGCGCCCGTCGAGGGCGGGGTGGGCGTAGGTGCGGGCGGTGAGGACGTCGGCGGCGCTGTCGGGGGCGCCGGCGCCGGCCAGGGTGCCGGGGGCGAGGATCGCCCCGGCCTCCAGCAGGCGCTCGTGGCGGGCGGCGTCGGCGCCGGACGCACCGGTGGTGCGGTCGGGTCCGGTGGTGGTGGTGCTCATGCGGCTTCCTCCCCTTCGATCGCGCGGCCGGCGTACAGTGCGGCGGCCATCCGCATCCCCTCGGACCAGGCGACCGGTCCGACCTCGGCCAGCGGCAGGACCTTGCCGTCCGGGCCGGTCCAGCTGAGCGAGCCGGTCTCGCACTCGTCGTACTCGTAGTAGTCGCCGACCCAGACCCTGGCCTCCAGGGCGAGGCCGTCCTCGACGACCGGCAGCACGGCGTGTCCGCCCCGGACCCGGTAGCCGAGCCGGGCGCAGCGGCCGAGCAGGTCGCGCAGGGCGCCGTAGCGTCCGCCGGCGTAGGTGTCGACCTCGGTGCCGGCGGTGTCGGCGAGCCGGTGCCAGACCTCCCGGTACAGCTGCTGGACCTGCTGGGAGACGCCGAGTTCGACGGCGAACTCGCGCAGCTCGTCGAGGTCCTCCAGCAGGACCGGGTGGGGTATCCGCAGTTCGCCGTCGGTGAGGCGGACGGTGTCCCCGTCGAGGTCGACCAGGCCGAGGCCGCGCTCGGCGTCGGCGCCGCGCAGGAAGCCGGCGACCGCGCCGTCGGGCCCGGTGACCACCAGGTCGCGCAGGACCTCCTGCCAGGCCTCGTCCGCCCAGACGGCGGTGACGACGGCGGCGGGCACCGGCAGCGAGCGGACCATCCACCGCTCGACGCTCTCCAGGCAGCCGCGGCGGTGCGCCTCCAGCCACTCGGTGAGCTGCCGGAGCCCGACGACCACCGGGTCGTCGTTCAGCTTCGGCGGGACGGCCTTCAACTGGCGGCCGGCCGCGTTGCGGCAGACCACCTTGCCCTCCTCGTCGAAGGCGACTTGGTAGCCACCCGCTCCCGTTTCCACCCACGCCACGGCCGCTCTCCTCCCAGTTGGTCAGTGATGGAAGGAACGTAACGGGACACACTGACAACGCGGCCCGCGGGGAGGGGTACTGAGCAGTAGGAACGTCGGGTGGCGGGAAGGGGCGGCACTCAAACCGCTCGAACGGGTGATCGAGCGTGGGTCCGGGTCAGGCGGGGTTGACGGGTCAGAGGGGGTTGACGGGTCAGAAGGGGTCAGCGGGTCAGAAAGGGGTCGGTGGATCAGGAGGGGCTGACGGTCAGGAGGGGCTGACGGTCAGCCGCAGGATCCGGTCGTCGCCGGGGTGCGGGTCGCCGCGGCCGTCGGTGTTGTCGGTGAGCACCAGCAGGGTGCCGTCCCGGTCCGCCACCACGGCGCGCAGGCGGCCGTACACCCCGGAGAGGTAGTCCTGGGGCGGGGCGGCGAGCCCGCCGCCGTCCAGCGGGATCCGCCAGAGCCGCTCACCGCGCAGCGCGGCCATCCAGACGCCGCCCGCCGCATGGGCGATGCCGCTCGGGGAGGCGTCGGCGGTGTGCCACTGGGCGACCGGGTCGACGAACCCCGGCCGGCCGGCGGCGCCCTCGACGGTCGGCCAGCCGTAGTTGCCGCCAGGGGTGACGAGGTTCAGCTCGTCCCAGGTGTCCTGGCCGAACTCGGAGGCCCAGAGCCGCCCTTGCGGGTCCCAGGCCAGGCCCTGGACGTTGCGGTGGCCGAGCGACCAGACCGCGGAGCCGGGGAACGGATTGCCGGGGGCCGGGGTGCCGTCCGGGGCGAGGCGCAGGATCTTGCCGCCGAGCGAGTCGCGGTCCTGGGCGAGCGGGCGCTCGCTGGCGTCGCCGGTGCCCGCGTACAGGAAGCCGTCGGGGCCGAAGGCGATCCGCCCGCCGTTGTGCCGGGGGCCGTGCGGGATCCCGGTCAGCAGGACGGCCGGCGCGCCGAGTTGGGAGCCGGCCGGGCGGGCGGGGTCGTAGTCGAGGCGGGCGATCCGGTTGTCGGAGGCGGTGGAGAAGTAGGCGTAGACCTGGTGGTCGGAGGCGAAGCCGGGCGAGAGGGCGAGGCCGAGCAGGCCGCCCTCGCCGCCGGCGGTGACGCCGGGGACGGTGCCGGCCTCGGTCCGGCTGCCGTCCTTCGCGGAGACCCGCAGGATCCGCGCGTCGTCGCGCTCGGAGACCAGCAGGTCGCCGTCCGGCAGGACGGCCAGGCCCCACGGGGAGGCCAGGCCGTCGGTGACGGTCCCCACGACGTCCACCGCGACCGGTGCGCCCGGCTTCGGGGACGGGGTCGGCGTCGAAGCCGGGGTCGGCGTCGGGGTCGGGGTCGGCGTGGCCACGGGCGAAGTGGTCACGGGCGAAGTGGTCACGGGAGTCGTGGCCACCGGCGCGGTCCCGGGCGGCGGGGACGGCGCCCCGGCGTGCCCGGGCGCGGCGGCCGAGGAGCAGCCGACGGCGGCGGCCGAGCCGAGCAGGAGGGCGACGAACAGGGCGGCGGAGCGACGGAGCATCGGTGACCCCTCCCGGGGACGGCGGGCGCGGCGGCGGCACGGACGTCCGGTGGACGCCCGTCCAGCACACCACACCGGGGTGCGGCACCGGCCGAAACCCGCCGCGCCCGCCCGGCCGTTCGAGGGACCGGGTGGGCCCGCGTCAGCCGACCGGGGCGGCCCCGGAGCGCGTCCCCGCGCGCGGGACGATCACCGGCGCGCCGTCCCCGGGGGCCGCGAGCACATCGCTGTCCACGTCGTACAGCGCCCGCACCAGCGGCGCGTCCACCACCTCGCGCGGCGGCCCGCAGGCGATCACCTTCCCGCCGCGCATCGCCACCAGCAGGTCGGCGTGGCGGGCCGCCGCCGCGAGGTCGTGCAGCACCATGACGACGGTGCGCCCGCCCGCCGCGACCTCGCGCACCAGCTCCAGCACCTCGACGGCGTGGCCGAGGTCGAGGGCGCTGGTCGGTTCGTCGAGCAGCACCACGGGGGCGTCCTGGGCGAGCACCATGGCGAGCCAGCAGCGCTGCCGCTGGCCGCCGGAGAGCCGGTCGAGCCGGCGGTCGGCGAACTCCTCGACACCGGTGGCCCGCAGCGCCTCGGCGGTGAGCCGCTCGTCGTCGGCGGACCACTGCCGGAACAGGCCCTGGTGCGGGTGGCGGCCGTAGCGGACCAGCCCGGCCACGGTGACCGCCTCCGGCGCCTGCGGGCTCTGCGGCAGCAGCGCCACCCGGTGGGCGGCCTGGCGGGGGCGCAGCTTCCAGATGTCCTCGCCGCCGACCAGCACCCGTCCGGAGTCCGGCCGGTGGAGGCGGGCCATCGAGCGCAGCAGGGTCGACTTGCCGCAGCCGTTGGGGCCGACGACGGCCACCACCTGCCCGGCGGGCACGGTGAGGTCCACGCCGCCCAGCACCGGGCGCCCGGGGCCGTACCCGGCCATGAGGCCCTCGACCGTCAACTCCATGGCGGGTTCCTTCGACGAATTCGCCCGAACGGACGAGCGGACGGACGGGCGGATGAGCGGACGGGGAGGCGGCGGGTGCCGCGGAGGGCACCCGCCGCCGGCGGTCACTTGGCGCCGAGCGCCTTGCCGATGTCGCCGATCACCACGTCGGCCGCGAGCGGGCCGCCGCGGGTGGACCAGACCGAGCCGTCGACGGTGACGGTGTGGTTGTTCTTCACCGCGTTCAGCTCCTGGTAGGCGGGCTTGGACTGGACGTCCTTCAGCGCGGCCTTGCCGTCGTCGGTGAGGGTGGAGAGGAACAGCCAGTCGCCGTCGATCTCGTTGATCTTCTCCAGGCTCAGCGCCGGGGTGTGGGCGTTGCCGTCCTTGTCCTGGGCCTGCGGGCGGGTCAGGCCCATGTCGAGGGCGACGCCGCTGGCGAACTGCTTCTTCTCCATCCAGCTGGGACCGGTCGGGTTCCAGCGCACGATGGAGACGGCCTTGCCCTTGTTCTCGCCGAGCTCGCCGCCGGCCTTGGCGGCCTTGGCGTCGTAGTCGGCGATGACCTTGTTGGCCTGCTCCAGCTTGTTGACGGCGTTTCCGATGCCGCGGAAGGAGAGCTTCCAGTCGTCGGTCGGGGCCATGGTGACCAGGGTGGCCGGGGTGATCTCGCGCAGCTGCTTGAGGACCTGCTGGTCCTGCATGTCGCCGGCCAGGATGAGGTCGGGCTTGGCGGCGATCACCTTGTCCATGACGGGCTGCAGCAGGTTGCCGACCACCGGGATCCCCTGAACCTTGTCCTTCAGGTACGCCGGCGGCTCGTTGAGGCCCTGTCCGTTGGTGATGCCGGCCGGCTTGAGGCCGAGGGCGAGCACCGCGTCGAGGTCCTCCTGGGTGAGGGTGACGATGCGCTTGGGCTCGGCGGGGATCTCGACGGCGGTGCCGGTGGCGTCCTTGACGGTCCGCTTGCCGCCGGCCGCGTCGGCGGCCGGGCCGCCCGCGGCGGTGGTGGAGGCCGCGGACGGCGAGCCCTCGCCGGCGGAGGAGCCCTTGTCGGAGGAGCCCGACGAGCCGCAGCCGACGAGCAGGAGCGTGGCCGCCCCGGTGGCGGCCAGCGCCTGGACCGCGCGACGGCGGGCGGGGTGGAGCGGGCTCTGGCGGGTCGACATGGGGGCCTCCGGGCAGGGGTGTTGCAGACGGGCGGTGCGGTCGGTGGAGCGGTGGAACGGTGCTGCGGTGCCGCGAACCTGGGCGGTCCAAACGGATCCGCCGCCGGGTCGGACACCTGCCCGACCGCGATGACCATTAGGTTAGCCTTACCTTATGACATTGTCGCAAGTGGGTACCGCCGAGGCGGCCGACGCGGATCCCCCCGCCCCCGCCCCGCCGGCGGCCGAACGGCCGCGCCGCACCTCCTGGGCCGCCGTCGGCGGCATCCTCGCCGCCCTGCTCGCGCTCACCGCGCTGTCGCTGTCCGTCGGCGCCGGCGAGGTCGGCCCCGGCCGGGTGCTGGACTACCTGCTCGACACCGACGGCGCCCGCGCCGACAGCCGGCTCGCCCTGGTCGTCGGCGACCTGCGCCTGCCGCGCACCCTGACCGCCCTGCTGGTCGGCGCCGCCCTCGGCGTGGCCGGCGCCCAACTGCAGGCCGTCACCCGCAACCCGCTCGCCGAGACCGGCCTGCTCGGCGTCAACGCCGGTGCCTCGCTCGGCGTCGTGCTCGGCATCGCCGTCCTCGGCGTCCAGACCTCCTACGGCTACCTCGCCTTCGCCTTCGGCGGCGCCGTCCTGGCCAGCGGGCTGGTCCTGGCGATCGCCGGCAGCCGGGGCGGCGGCTCCCCGATGCGGCTGGTCCTCGGCGGATCCGCCGTCGGCGCCACCTTCGGCGGCCTGACCGGCGTCCTCATCGTCAACTCCCCCGAGGCGTACGACCGCTACCGGGTCTGGGTGCTCGGCTCACTGGCCGGCGTGGAGGGCTGGACCACGCTGCGCCAGCTCGCCCCGGTGCTCGGCGTCGGCTTCGTGGTCGCCGTGCTCACCACCCGGCCGCTGTCCGCGCTCGCGCTCGGCGACGACCTCGCCCGCGGCCTCGGCCACCGCCCCGGCGCCACCCGCGCCGCCGTCGCCCTCGCCGTCACCCTGCTCACCGCCTCCGCCGTCGCCCTGGCCGGGCCGATCTCCTTCCTCGGCCTGCTCGCCGGCTTCCTGGCCCGCGCCGCCGCCGGGCCCCGGGTCGGCCGTCTCACCCTGCTCGCCGGACTCGTCGGCGCGGCCGTGCTGACCGGCGCCGACGTGCTCGCCCGGGTGGTGGCCCGGCCGTTCGAGGCCCCGGTCTCGGTGATCGTCGCACTGATCGGCGCGCCCACCCTGATCGCCATCGTCCGCTCCCGGCGGATGGCCGCGCTCGGCATGACCGACACCGCGCCCGCCGAGTCCTCCGGCCGCCACGGCCACCCGGAGGAGAAGGCGCCCCGGCCCGACCTGGTGATCCGGCGCGGCGCGCTGTCCGTGCTGCTCCCCCGCCGCTCCGCGCTGGCCGCGCTCGGCCTCGCCGCCGTGCTGCTGGCCGCCGTGGTGGTCTCCGCGCACGCCGGCCAGAGCGAACTCGGCCTCGGCCGCACCTTCCAGGCCGTCTTCGGCTACGGCGAGCGGCTGGACGTGCTGCTGGTGCAGAAGTTCCGGCTCGGCCGGATCGTCGCGGGCCTGGCCGCCGGCGCCGCGCTCGGCCTGGCCGGCTGCCTCACCCAGACGCTGGCCCGCAACCGCCTGGCCACCCCCGAACTGCTCGGCGTCAACGACGGCGCCACCGCCGCCGTGCTGATCTCGGTCACCGCCTCGGGCACGTTCGGCGCCTGGTGGGCCGGGCCGGTCGGCGCGCTGGTCGCCGTCGCCGTGGTCACCGTCGTCTCCGGCGGCCTCGGCGCGCGCGGCTACCGGGTGCTGGTGGTGGGCCTCGCCATGTCGGCGCTCGCCTCCGCCGTCATCCAGGTGGCGATGGCCCGGCGCTCCCTCAGCTCGGCGTCCTCGCTGTACGTCTGGACCTCCGGCAGCCTCAACGGCCGCGACTACGAGGTGGCCACCCCGGTGCTGATCGGCCTCGCCGTGCTGGTGCCGCTCGCCCTGGTGGTGGCCCGGCGCCTCGCCGTCCTGCGGTTCGACGACAACGTGGCCTCCTCGCTCGGCGTCGACCCGGGCCGGGTCCGGCTCGCCTGCCTGCTGCTCGCCGTGGCGCTGGCCGGCCTCGCCGTCGGCGTCTGCGGGCCGGTCGGCTTCGTCGCGCTGGCCGCGCCGGTGGTCGCCGGACGGCTGGCCGGCCCGGCCCGCGTCCCGGTGCTCGGCTCGGCGCTGGTCGGCGCGGTGCTGATCGTACTGGCCGACACCCTCGGCCGGGTGCTGATCTCCGGCGTCGAGATCCCGGTGGGCATCGTCACCACCGTGCTCGGCGGCCCCTTCCTGCTCTGGGTGCTGCTCGGCCGCAAGGGCAACCCCGCCTGATCCTTCCCCCTTTCTTCGAGGAGTTCTTTCCGTGCCGAGCGAACAGACCGCCAGCGGTGACGAGTTCTGGGCCCGGGTGGCCGCCGAGGGCGCGCCGCTGGTCGACCCCGACCCCGACGACCCGGCCTACCGGTGGGTGACCTTCGTGCTGCGCGACGAACCGGGCGAGGAGCCGTACGACGGCGTGCTCGCGCTCGTCCACACCGTCACCGACAAGGACCGGCACGCCGGCGACCTCACCCCGCACCTGATGGAGCGCCGGGCCGGCGGCTGGTCGCGCCGCTACCGGCTGCGCGCCGACCACCGGGCCTCCTACCAGCTGTACCCGGTACGCGGCGCCGTCCCCGGCACCCGGCGGCCCGACTGGCTGCGGGTGCTGGACGGCGCCCGCCCCGACCCGCACGGCACCGGGGACCGGCTGCCCGGACGCGACGGGCGCCACCCCTCCTCGGTGCTCGCCCTGCCCGAGGCGCCCGCCCAGCCGTACGCGCGCCGGCGCGACGGCGTGCCGCGCGGGCGCACCGTGCGCGCCGAGGCGGCCGGGCGGCGGATCGACGTCCACCTGCCCGCCGGGCACCGCGCCGACGCCGGCCCGTACCCGGTGCTGGTCCTGCTGGACGGCGAGATGTGGGGCGAGGTGCTGTCCTTCGGCGACACCCTGGACAACCTGACCGCCGAGGGCCTGATCCCGCCGACCGTCGCCCTGTTCGTGCACACCATGGGCCCCGGCCGGCCGGACGACCTCAGCTGCAACCCGGACTTCGTCGACCTGCTCGCCGACCGGATCCTGCCCTGGGCGGCCGCCGAGCACCGGGCCACCGCCGACCCGGCCCGCACCGTGATCGCCGGCCAGAGCGCGGGCGGCCTGACCGCCGCCTTCGCCGCCTTCCGCCGCCCCGCCCGGTTCGGCAACGTGCTGTCGCAGTCCGGCTCGTTCTGGTGGCCGGACGGCACCGAGTTCGACGGCGGCAGCGAGTGGCTGACCCGGCGGTTCGCGGCCACCGAGCGCCGGGGCGCCCGCTTCTGGGTCGAGGTCGGCCTGCAGGAGTGGATGCTGCTCACCCAGAACCGCCACCTGCGCGACGTGCTGACCGCGCGCGGCTACGACCTCGCCTACCGCGAGTTCAACGGCGGCCACGACTACGCCTGCTGGCGCGGCGGCCTCGCCGACGGCCTGGTCCACCTGCTGGGCGGCGGGCCGGACAGGCACTGACGAGCGGTCCCGGTGCGGCCGGTCGCACCGGGACGCCGGCGGTCAGAGCCGCCAGTCGGAGCCGCCGGTCAGAGCCACCGGTCGGAGCCGCCGGTCAGAGCAGGACCTCCTGGAGGAGCCCGGTCGCGACGTCGAAGACAAAGCCGCGCACGGCGTTCGTGTGCGGGACGAAGGGGCTGGTGCGGATCCGGGCAGCCGACTGCCGGACGTCCGTCTCCAGGTCGGCGAAGGCCTCGGCCGCCCACGGGGGCTTGATGCCGGTCTCCTCCCGGATCGACTCGCGGAAGGCGTCGTCGGCGAAGGTGAGCATGCCGCAATCGGTGTGGTGGACGAGGATGATCTCCCGCGTGCCGAGCAGCCGCTGGCTGATCGCCAGCGAGCGGATGGCGTCGTCGGTCGCCACCCCGCCGGCGTTGCGGATCACGTGCGAGTCGCCCTCGGTGAGGCCGAGCGCGCCGTAGACGTTGAGCCGGGCGTCCATGCAGGCCAGGACGGCCGTGCGGCGGGCCGGCGGGAGCGGGAGCGGCCCGCCGAAGGCCGAGGCGTAATCGGCGTTGTTGCGCAGGTAGTGGTCGGTGGCGGTGTCGGTCATGGCGGACTGACGTCCTTTCGGTGCGGTCGGATCGTAGTCGGCCGGGCACGGGGACGCGCGGGTACGCAGGTCGGGTGCGTGCCCGGAACGGGCGCCGCGCGGGCGGGAGCGGCCGGCCCGGAGGGCGGCGGGCGCCGTGCGGCGAACGGGAGGACACCGGGCCTCGGCGGCGCCCGTACGGGACGGCGCGGCCGGACGGGCCGGGTGATCGGACGATCAGACGATGACCGGACAGCCGGTGGAGTGGATGCGGCCGAAGTCGATGTGACGACGGCGGACGAGCACGGTCATGCGGGCACCGTACTGCCTACCGCGCCCGCCCGCCCGGGGATTGCGGCATTCTCCACCCCACCGGGTGACCGCCCCCGCACCGTCCTCGGGGGGCCTCCGTCCCGTCCCCGCTCACACCACGGCGAACGGCCGCTCCGCCGTTCAAGGCAGACAGCCCGAACCACCACACAGGGGCAGGTGAACCGGGTCCACGCGAAGCCGCTCGGGAATCTGCCGGCCGGGCGAGCGGGGGCGCTAGTAAGGTTTCACATGTGACGCACTTACTTGTCCCGGGTGGTCGCGGGTGATCCGCCCGTTCCGGCCCGCCGTCGACTACCCGCCGCTGGCCGAGCTGCTGTCGGCCGACCGTCCCGAGCCGGTGACGGTGGCCGAACTCCGGGAGCGGGACGCGGCGCTGCCGGAGGCGGACGTGTTCTCCACCGACCACCGGGGGCGGCTCACCGGGCACGGGCGGGTGCGACTGGTCCAGCCCGGACCGTCCGGGGACCTGCTCGCCTTCGCCACCGCCTGGCGGGCCCCCTGGACGCCGCCCGGCGACCTCGCCTCGCTCGCCGTCAGCGCCCCCGGACGCGCCCCGGCCTGGCTGCTGCCGCTCTACGAGGGGCTGGAGCAGTGGGCGCGCGGGGCCGGCGCCTCCCGGCTGCTCGGCGAATTCCCGGACGGGTACGGGGAGCCGGGGCACAACCGGGGGACGTGCCCCTCGGACGTGACCGCCCTGCTGCTCGGCCGGGGCTACCGAGTGGACGCCCACATCCGGTCGGCCGTGGCGGCGCTCGGGCCCCACCTGCCCGCCCCGCAGCCGCCGCCTGGCCTGCACCTGGCCACCCTCGCCACCTCCGTCGCGCCCGAGCCTGAGCGCCAGCTCCACCGCCTCTACCGGGAGACCCTGCGCGACAATCCGGGGTTCGCCGACGCCCTCCCGGACTTCGAGCAGTGGCGCGCCGAGGCCCTGGGCGGCACCGACGGCCGGCCCGACTGGGTGTTCACCGCCGAGTGCGGGGAGCGGATCGTCGGCGCGACGGTCGTGCACCCCCGCCCCGACCCGCGGGCCTGCCGCATCGACTACACCGGGGTGCTGCGGCCGTGGCGGGGCCGCGGCCTGGCGCGGGCGCTCAAGCTCCACGCCGCCCGGCACCTCGCCGGACACGGGGTGCGGACCGCGCACACCGAGGTCGAGGTCGGGAACGTGCCGATGGTCGCGGTGAACACGGCCCTGGGATACCGCTGGGGGCCGGGGCACCGACGGCTGGTCAAGGAGTTCTGAGGTCCGCTCCGACCCCGCGGGACGGCGTGTTGGAGACATGGTTCGCGGGCGATCCTCGACTACCCTGCGTCAACGAGTGATCAATTCATGACACTCTGCGACGAAAGGAGTCACCATGACGGAGGACTTCAGTCAGCGACCGGCGCCGGAGTCCGTGCGCCTGATCGACTTCGAGGAGGCGAAGGCCGTCCCGGGGATCGTTCCGGGCACCTTCATCCTGATCGTCAGCGGCGAGAAGCCCTACGAGAGCATGACGGTCCGCCTCGTCCCGCTGGTCTACATCAGGCAGCCGGAGTACTGGGGCATCGAGGTGACCGGCTCGCTGCCCTCCGGCTTCCTGCTGCCCGTCACCGCGCCGTACACCGAGGCGCTGCCGCTGGACGGCATCACGGGCACCAGGGGCATCGAGGTGATCGGCGCGACCAGGCGGGAGAGGATCCAGCTGCCGCGGCCCGAGTGAGTCCGGCCCCGAGGAAGCCCCGGCCCGCCGGGCCGGGAAGCCGGGCGGGCCGTCGGTCGCTCCAGGGTGTCAGTCCAGTGCGGTCAGTCCAGTTCGGTCAGTCCAGCGCGGTCAGTCCATCGGTGGCGGGCCCGGGGGCTCCTTCGGGAGGCGGGCCGCGACCAGGGTGCCGAGGGCGACGGCGGCGGCCGTGGCCAGCAGGGCGAACCGGTAGGGGGCGGGCTCGGCGCCGTGGACGCCGTCGGCGCCGTTCTCCGAGAGGGCGCCGATCAGGGCTGCCGCGCCGGCGATGCCGAAGGCGCCGCCGAGGGTGCGGACGATGGTGAACAGGCCCATCGCGCGTCCCATCGCCGGCGGCGCCACGTCCGCGAACCCGGCGATCTGCACGGTCAGCACGGCGGTGCCCAGGATCAGGCCGACGCCGAACATCAGCGCCCGCACGGCCCAGGCGTTCTCGCCGACGCCGGGCACGGCCAGCGCGGCCAGCACCACGGCCGCCAGCAGCAGCGCGGGCACCGCCAGCAGGCGTGGGCCGAGCCTGGGCAGCAGCCGGTCGACCACCTGGGAGGCGGCCATCAGGCCGATCGCCTCGGGGAAGACGCTCAGGCCCGCGTCCAGTGCCGAGCCGCCGAGCGCCGCCTGGTGGAGCAGCGGGAAGGCGAACAGCGCGCCCATCAGTCCGGCGGCGGTCAGCAGGGCCAGCCAGCTCGCCGCGCCGAAGACCCGGTCGGCGAGCAGCCGCAGGTCCACCAGCGGCTCCTCGGCGCGCAGTTGGTGGCGGACGGCGAGGCCGAGCAGCAGCACACCGAGCACCCCGGACGCCACCACCGCCGGGGAGCCCCAACCGTGCGCGGGGCCGAAGCCGAGCGCGTAGGTGAGCAGGCCGAGGCCGGGGGTGGCGAGCAGGAAGCCGGTGGTGTCGAAGCGGCCGGCCGGCGGCTCCTCCTGGTCGCGCAGCCCGAACAGGCCGGTGAGCACGGCCGCCGCCCCGATCGGAACGTTGACCAGGAACAGCCAGGGCCAGGAGAGGTGTTCGGTGAGGAAGCCGCCGAGCGGCGGGCCGAGCGCGGGCATCAGCGCGGTCGGCACGATCAGTACCTTGCCGAGGCCGGCCCGCTCGTGCGGTTCGAAGGCCCGGAACAGCAGGGTCATGCCGACCGGGGTGAGCAGGCCGCCCGCCACGCCCTGCACCGCGCGGGCGGCGGTGAGCGCGCCGAGGCCGGGCGCGGCCGCGCAGAGCGCGCTGGCCAGGGTGAACACGGCGAGCGAGCCGAGGAAGACCCGGCGCACGCCGAACCGGTCGCCGAGCCAGCCGGCCACCGGGAGGCCTACGGCGAGGCCGACCAGGAAGGCCGTCTCCACCGCGTTGGCGGCGGAGACCGGGCGGCCGAAGTCCCCGGCGATGGTGAACAGGGCCGGGTTGACGATCGTCGAGTCCAGGCCGTTCATGCACATCGCGGCCGTGTAGACGAGCACCACGGCGAGGCGCCCGGCGAACAGCGGGCGGGCCGGGGCGGCGGGCTTGCCGGGGGCGGGGGCGGGCGCGGGAACGGGAGTGGCGCCGGGCTGGGTGTCCGGCCGGCTCATCGGGCCGGGTCGAGGTCGGTCCAGTGGGCGGTGATCCAGTCGAGGGCGGCGGCGCGCTCGCACGGCCCGTGGGCGACGGTCCAGCCGGCCGGGACGGCGGCGAAGGCCGGCCAGAGCGAGTGCTGGCCCTGGTCGTTGACGAGCGCGAGGAACTCGCCGTCGCCGTCGAAGGGGTTGGCGGGGGCGTCACTCATGGGGTGGGTTCTCCAGACGGTCGGGTCGGTGCGGGCGGTGGGGTCGGTGGGGCGGCGGCTGACGGATGACAGCTGACAGATTTCAAAATCTGTCAGCTGTCATCTGTTATCTGAAATCTGTCATCTGTCAGCTGTCAGTCGTCACTCGTCAGGCGCCGGGAGTCGAGCGCGGCGAGGTGCTCCGCGACGACGCCCGCGATGTGCGCGATCGGCTCGGGCAGCGTCATGTCCTTGTGCGAGCAGGCGACATCGGTGTTCTCGATCCGCCCCGACACGTACGGCGTCCACAGCTCGGGCACCAGGGTCTCGTCGATGGTGTCGACGGTGGCGCGGAAGAACAGCACATCGCCCTCGAAGCGGCGGTGGTCGTAGCCGCGCACCAGGTGGTTGATGTGGAGGTAGATCCGGTTCAGCGCCTCCACGGTGGCGTCGTCCAGGCCGGCCAGCGGGCTGCCCTCGCGGCGCAGCAGCTCGGTGACGTGGGCGAGTTCGAGCGGTCGGCCGTCGAGGTCCGCCGGTCCGTAGCCGCCCATGGTGAGCAGCGCCTCCAGGGCCTCGGCCTGGTCCGGGACGGGCAGCTCGCGGAAGCCCTCGGCCGGGTAGGCGTCGAGCACCGCCAACAGCTCGACAGCGCAGCCGAGTTCCTGCAGCCGGGCGGCCATCGCGTGGGCGATGATGCCGCCGGTGGACCAGCCGAGCAGCCGGTACGGGCCCTCGGGCTGGACCTCGCGCAGCCGGTCGACGTAGTGCGCGGCCAGCTCCTCCATCGTGGCCGGCAGCGGTTCGCCGGCGGTGGCGGCGCCGACGCCCTGCGCCTGGAGGCCGTAGATCGGCACGTCGGCCGGCAGGTTGCGGATCAGGCCGGTGTAGCACCAGCTGAGGCCGCCGGCCGGGTGGACGGCGAACAGCGGGTGGCGCCGGCCGGGGGCGGTGGGCCGCAGCGGCAGCAGGACGTCCAGCGCGTCGGCGCCGGGGGCGTCGGCGGCGAGCGCGGCGTCCAGCGCGGCGACGGTGGGCGCCTGGAACAGCGTGCCGATGCCGACCTCCAGGCCGAGCACGGCGTGGATCCGCCCGGCGAGCCGGACGACCAGCAGGGAGTGGCCGCCGAGCGCGAAGAAGTCGTCCTCGACGCCGACCGCGGGGACGCCCAGGACCTCGGCGAACAGCTCGCGGAGCTGCTGCTCGCGCGGGTTGCGCGGGGGCCGCCCGGCGCCGGCCTCGGGCGCGTCGGGGGCGGGCAGGGCGCGCCGGTCGAGCTTGCCGTTGGCGGTGAGCGGCAGGCGCTCCAGCAGGACGACGGCGGACGGGACCATGTGGACGGGCAGGTCGGCGGCGGTGCGGGCGCGCAGTTCCTCGGCCGTCACCTGCTCCGCACCGGGGGCGAGGACGGCGTAGCCGACCAGGCGCTTGTCGCCGGGGACGTCCTCGCGGACGATCACGGCGGCGTCGGCGACGGCCGGGTGGGCGGCCAACACGGCCTCGATCTCGCCGAGTTCGATCCGGAAGCCGCGGATCTTGACCTGCTGGTCGGCCCGGCCGAAGTACTCCAGGACGCCGTCGGCGCGGCGGCGGGCGAGGTCGCCGGAGCGGTACATCCGGGTGCCGCGCTCGCCGAAGAGCTCGGCGTGGGGGTCGGCGACGAAGCGCTCGGAGCTGAGCGCGGGGCGGCCGAGGTAGCCGCGGGCGAGGCCGGCACCGGCCACGTACATCTCGCCGGTGACGCCGGGCGGGACGGGCTGGAGGTACCGGTCGAGGACGTAGACCCGCAGGTCGGGGATGTTGACGCCGATGGTGCTGCTGGTGCCGGCGGCGGCGCTCGCCCGGTCGAGGGCGATGTGGGAGACGTGCACGGTGGTCTCGGTGATGCCGTACATGTTGACCAGGGTGGGCGCGTTGTCGGCGTGCCGCTCGTACCAGTCGTCGAGGCGGCCGAGTTCGAGTGCCTCGCCGCCGAACACCACGTAGCGCAGGGCAAGTTCGCTGCCGGGGCGTTCCCGGTCGGCGGCGCTGAGCTGGTAGAAGGCGGACGGCGTCTGGTTGAGGACGGTCACCCGTTCGCGGGCGAGCAGGTCGAGGAAGGCCGCCGGGTCGCGGCTGACCAGGTGCGGGACGACGACGAGCCGTCCGCCGTGCAGCAGGGCGCCCCACAGCTCCCAGACCGAGAAGTCGAAGGCGTAGGAGTGGAAGAGGGTCCAGACGTCGTCGGCGCCGAAGCCGAACCAGTGGTCGGTGGCGGAGAACAGCCGGACCACGTTGTGGTGGGTGACCGGCACGCCCTTGGGACGGCCGGTGGAGCCGGAGGTGTAGATGACGTAGGCGGTGTCCTCGGCGCGCAGCGGCCGGGTGCGTTCGTGCTGGGCCAGCGGGACGGCCGGGAGGGCGTCCGACTCGCCGCCGTCGACGAGGAGTTGCGGCACCCGGTGCTCGGGCATCCGGGGCGCGGTGGCGGTGTCGGTGAGCAGGGCGGCGGGGGCGGCGTCGGCGAGCATGTAGGCGAGCCGGTCGGCCGGGTACTCGGGGTCGAGCGGCAGGTAGGCGGCACCGGACTTGGCGACCGCGAGCAGGCCGACGACGAGGTCGAGGGAGCGCGGCAGGGCGAGTGCGACGATGGTGCCGGGGCCGATGCCGCGGGCGGCCAGCAGGCGGGCCAACCGGTCTGCTCGGGCGGCGAGTTCGGCGTACGTGAGGGTCTCGCCCTCATAGCCGGCGGCGTCGGCCTCGGGGTCGGCGAGGGCGGCGGCCTCGAAGAGTTCGGGAAGGGTGGCGCCGGGCACGGAGGCGACGGGGGCGCCGTTCCACTCGACCAGGGCGCGGTGGCGTTCCTGTTCGCCGATCAGCGGGAGCAGGCCGACGGCGGTGTCGGGCGCGGTGGCGGCGGCGGTGAGCAGCCGGGCCAGGCGTTCGGCCAGTGCCCGGACGGTGGCCTCGTCGAAGAGGTCGGTGCGGTACTCCAGGAAGCCGGCGATGCCGCCCTCGCGCAGTTCGCCCGCGTTGAGGGTGAGGTCGAACTTGGCGGTGCCGGAGGGGATCGCGGCGATGGTGGCGGTGAGGCCGCCGCCGAGCTCGAACTCCCGGTCGGGGACGGACTGCCAGGCGAGCATGACCTGGAACAGCGGGTGGCGGGCGAGCGAGCGGGGCGGGTTGAGCTCCTCGACCAGGCGGTCGAAGGGCAGGTCGGCGTGGTCGTGGGCGCCGAGCACGGCGGTGCGGGCGCGGCCGAGCAGCTCGCGGAAGGTCGGCTCGCCGGAGGTGTCGGTGCGCAGGACCACGGAGTTGACGAAGTAGCCCACCAGGGCGGCGGTCTCGTCGGAGTCGCGGCCGGCGACGGGGGTGCCGATCGGGATGTCGGTGCCGCAGCCGTGCCGGGTGAGCAGCGCGGCGAGGCCGGCCTGGACGGCGGTGAACACGCTGGTGCCGGTGGCGCGGGCGAGGGCGGCGAGGGCGGCGTGGGCGTCGGCGTCGAGGCGGAACGGCACGGTGGCACCGTGGTGGGCGGCGACGGCGGGCCGGGGGCGGTCGGTGGGCAGGTCGAGCTGGTCGGGCAGGCCGGCCAGGGTCTTGCGCCAGTGGTCGAGTTGGCGCACGGCGAGCGGGCTGGGCGCGTCGGCGGTGCCGAGCAGCCGCGCCTGCCAGGCCACGTGGTCGGCGAACTGGACGTCGAGGTCGGGCAGTTCGGGGGCTTGGCCGGCCAGGCGGGCGGCGTAGGCGGTGGCGAGGTCTCGGGCCAGCGGGGTGGTGGACGCGCCGTCGCCGGCGATGTGGTGGAGCAGCAGCAGGAGAGTGTGGGCGCCGCCCGCCTCGCCCTCGGCGGGGGTGAACAGGGTGGCCCGCAGCGGGGGTTCGGCGCCGAGGTCGAACGAGTGCCGCACGGCGTCGGCGAGGGGGCCGGTGCCGGTGTGCAGCTCGACCGGGGCGGGCGGCAGGATCCGCTGGTACGGCTCGCCGTCGGCGGACTCGCCGTAGACGGTGCGCAGGGTCTCGTGGCGGGCCGCGAGGTCGGTGACGGCGAGCGCGAGGGCGTCGTGGTCGAGCGGGCCGGTGAGGGTGAGGGCGAGCGGGATGTTGTAGGTGGGGCTGGGGCCTTCGAGCCGGTAGTGGAACCAGAGGCCGCGCTGGGCCGGGGAGAGCGGCAGGTGGCCGGTGCGCGCGACCGGGACCAGGGCGGGGCGCGGTTCGGGGGCGGAGCGCTCGCGCAGCAGGGCGGCGAGGGCGGCGGGGGTGGGGTTGCGGAAGACGTCGGCGAAGCCGATGGCCGCCCCGAGGCTCTCGCGCAGCCGGGCGGCGAGCCGGCCGGCCAGCAGGGAGTGGCCGCCGAGGCCGAAGAAGTCGGCGTCGCGGGAGGGGAGTTCGCCGTTCTCCAGGAGGTCGGCGAAGAGCCCGCAGATGATCTCCTCCTGCGGGGTGGCGGGCGCGGCGCCGCTCTGCGGCCCGGTGGCCTCGGGTTCGGGCAGGGCGCGGTGGTCGAGCTTGTCGTTGCCGGTGCGCGGCAGGTCGTCGAGGACGAGGACGGCGGCGGGCACCATGTGCTCGGGCAGCCGGGCGGCGAGGGCGGAGCGCAGCGCGGCCGGGTCGAGGACGGCGCCGGCGGTGGGGACGGCGTAGCCGAGCAGGCGCTTGCCGTTCGGGCCGGGGCGGGCGATGACCACGGCCCGGTCCACGCCGGGGAGTTCGCCGAGCACGGCGGCGATCTCGCCGGGTTCGATCCGGAAGCCGCGGATCTTCACCTGGTCGTCGGCGCGGCCGAGGAACTCCAGGGTGCCGTCGGGGCGGCGGCGGGCGAGGTCGCCGGTGCGGTACATCCGGCCGCCGGGCGGGCCGTAGGGGTCGGCGAGGAAACGCTCGGCGGTGAGGTCGGGGCGGCCGAGGTAGCCGCGGGCCAGACAGGCGCCGGCCACGTACAGCTCGCCGGTGGCGCCGTCGGGGGCGGGGCGCAGCGAGCCGTCGAGGACGTAGGCGCGCGAGCCGCGCACGACGCGGCCGACGGGGGCGCCGTCCGGGCCGGGGGTCCAGGAGTAGGCGTCGACGGTGGTCTCGGTGGGGCCGTAGAGGTTGACGGGGGCGAGGCCGTCGACGGCGGCGAGGCGGCGCCAGAGCGGGTCGGGGGTGGCCTCGCCGCCGACGGCGATCACGGCGGGGCGGTGCCGGTCCTCGGCCAGCAGGCCCTCGGCGAGCAGGACGTCGAGGTAGGAGGGGGTGACGTCGAGGTAGTCGATCCGCTCGTGGTGGACGTGGGCGGCGAGGGCGGCCGGGTCGCGGTAGGTGTCGTCGTCGAGCAGGTGGAGTTCGTGGCCGTGGAGCATCCACAGCACCGGGTCCCAGGAGGCGTCGAAGGCGAAGGAGGCGCTGTGGGCGACGCGCAGGTGGGCGCGGCCGGTGCGGGCGACGGCGGGGGCGATGTGGTCCTCGCCGTGGCCGGCGTGCAGGTTGGCGAGCGAGGCGTGGGTGACGACGACGCCCTTGGGGCGGCCGGTGGAGCCGGAGGTGTGCAGCAGGTAGGCGGTGTGCGCGAGTTCGGGCGCGGGCAGCGGTTCGGTGCTCTGCGCGGCGAGTTCGGCGCGTACGGCCGGGTCGTCGAGGGCGACGGCGGGGCGGTCGGCGGCGCCGGGGAGGGCGGCGAGGGCCTCGGCGGTGCCGACGGCGCAGACGGGGCGGGTGTCGTCGAGGATGTCGGCGATCCGCTGCCGGGGGTGGGCGAGGTCGAGGGAGAGGCAGGCGCCGCCGGCCCTGAGCACGGCGAACATGGCGACCAGGGTGTCGGCGCCGCGCGGCATGGCGAGCGCGACCGGGGTGCCGGCGCCCGCGCCGAGGGCGGTGAGGCGGTGTGCCAGGCGGGTGGCGGCGGCGTCGAGTTCGGCGAAGGTGAGGGTGGTGGCGCCGCTGCGCAGGGCGATGGCGTGCGGGGTGCGGGCGGCCTGCTCGGCGAGCAGTTCGGGCACGGTGCGGGTGGCGGGGGGCTCGGTGCGGCCGGCGGTGGCGCGGCGCAGGGAGTCCTCGTCGAGCAGGTCGATCCGGGCGATCGGGGTGTGCGGGTCGTCGAGCAGCAGGGCGGTGAGGCCGTCGAGGTAGCGCAGCAGGCCGTCGCGGTGGGCGGCGAGGGCGTCGGCGCCGTAGTGGTCGGGGTGGGCTTCGAGGCCGATCCGCAGGGCTCCGTCGGGGCCGGGCGAGACGGCGAGGGCGAGGTCGTCGACGGGGCCGGCGGCGAGGTTGCGGACGGTGGCGGGCAGGCCGGCGAGGTCGAGGTCGCCCTCGAAGGCCTTGATGTTGACCATCGGGCCGAACAGGGCTCGGCGGGTGCCGGTGAGGGCGAGGTCGCGGCGCAGGTCCTCCAGCGGGTAGCGCTGGTGGCGGCGCACGTCGCGGACCTCCAGGACGACGCGGCGCAGCAGTTCGGCGGCGGTGTCGCGGGGGCGGACGGCGAGGCGCAGCGGCAGGACGTTGGCGGTGGCGATGGGGGTGCGCAGGGCGGCGGGGCCGCGGCGGTTGGCGAGCGGCAGGCCGAGCACGACGTCCTCGGTGCCGGCGAGGCGGTGGAGGTAGCCGGCGGTGGCGGCGATGACGAGCTCGGCCCAGGTGGCGCGGGCGGCCTTGGCGGCGGCCTCCAGGCGGGGCAGGGTGCCGGCGGGCAGGGCGGCGGTGAGGCGGGGCAGTCCGGCGGGACCGGCGGGGGTGCCGCCGGGGAGGGTGGCCGGGGCGTCGGCGCCGGCCAGCCGCTCGCGCCAGAACTCCCGGTCGGCGGTGTGTTCCTGGCCGGCCCGGTAGGCGGCCTCCTCGGCGGCGACCTCGGCGGGGGTGGCGAAGGTGCGGTCGCTGGGGCGGGTGCCGGTGGTGAGCGCGGTGTAGAGCTCGGCGACCCGGCCGGTGAGGAGGGTGAGGGCGTAGGCGTCGACGGCGAGGTGGTGGACGCGCTGGTACCACCAGTGGCGTTCGTCGGTGAGGCGGATCAGGGCCTGGGTGAACAGCGGGCCCTCGGCGAGGTCGACGGGGCGGGCGAGGTCGGCGCGCATCCAGGCCTCGGCGGTGGCCTCGGGGTCGGCGTCGGCGCGCAGGTCGAGGTGGTGCAGGGGCCAGCCGCGGCCGGGGGTGAGGCGCTGGTGCGGGGCTTCGCCGCCGCCTCTGGCGACGACGACGGCGCTGAGCGCGTCGGCCTCGTCGACGGCGCGGCGCAGGGCGGTCTCGAAGAGCGCGGCGTCGAGCGAGCCGGTGATCTCGACGGCGTCGCCGGTGTTGTAGACCGGGCTGTCGGGGTCGAGCGCCTGGGCGTACCAGATCGCCGCCTGGGTGGCGAGCAGCGGCACGTCGGCGGGGACGGCGACGGGGTCGGACGCGGCCTGGTGGCGACGCATGGTTCTGAGAGCTCCTCGGGTCCGGCGCAACGGAACGCTACTGCCTACTTAGGTTAGCCTAAGCTATCTGCATATCGTCTGGTCAACAGCCTGCCGGGAGGCAGGCCCTGACGCCCCCGGAGGCGCCGATGTCCCCCCTGAACGCGAGCGAGCCGGCCATGAGCGAACCGGCCTCGGCCGACCCCGGGCTGAAGGAGGCGGTGCGCGAGCGCGTGCTCGCCCACCGGGACGAGCTGCTCGCGCTCAGCCGGCGCATCCACGCCCACCCGGAGACGGCGTTCGAGGAGCACCGGGCCGCCGAGTGGTGCGCCGAACTGCTGCGCTCCCACGGCTACGCCGTCACGCCGGGCGCGCACGGTCTGCCCACCGCCTTCGACGCGCGCCTCGGCACCGGCCCGGCCACCGTCGCCGTGGTCTGCGAGTACGACGCACTGCCCGGCCTCGGCCACGCCTGCGGGCACAACCTCATCGCCGCCGCCGGGCTCGGCGCCGCGCTCGGCCTCGCTCCCTACGCGGAGCGGCTCGGGCTCAGCCTGCGGGTGATCGGCGCACCGGCCGAGGAGCGCGGGGCCGGCAAGGCGCTGCTGCTGGACGCGGGCGCCTTCGACGGCGTGGACGCGGCGATGATGGTCCACCCCTGCCCGGTGGAGGTCGCCGACTTCCACTCCTTCGCGCTCGGCACCCTCTCCGTCCGCTACACCGGCCGCGCCGCCCACCCGAGCCTCAACCCGCACGAGGGGCGCAACGCCGCCGACGCGCTCACCGTCGCCCAGGTCGCGCTCGGGCTGCTGCGCCAGCAACTGCCGCCGCACTGGCGGGTGCACGGCATCACCACGGCCGCCGGGACTGCGCCCAACCTCATCCCCGACAGCGCCACCGCCGAGTACGAGATCCGCGCCTCGGCGGCCGAGGACCTCGCGGAACTGCGCGCCCGGGTCGAGGACTGCTTCCGGGCGGGCGCGCTGGCCACCGGGTGCGAGGTCGAGCTGACCCGGCCCGAGCCGGACTACCTGGACTTCCGCAGCGACGCCGGGCTGCTCGCGCTGTGGCGGGCCAACGCGGCGGCGGTCGGGCGTCCGGAGCCGGTCGAGAGCGGGCCGTTCGCCTGCACGGACATGGGCAACGTCTCGCACGCGGTGCCGGCCATCCACCCGGTGCTGGACATCACCGGCGGCGCCTGCGGGCCGCACGAGGCGGCGTTCGCCGAGGCCGCCGTCTCACCGCAGGCGGACCGGGCGATCATGGAGGGCGCCGTCGCCATGGCGTGGACGGCGGCGGACTTCGCGGCGGCGCGGCGGTAGCGGGCGGGGCGAGTTAGGGGTTGACAGCTGACGATTGACAGATAACAGCTGACAGATTTCAGAATCTGTCAGCTGTTATCTGTCATCTGAAATCTGTCAGTTGTCAGTTGTCAGCGGTCAGCCCGTCAGCGTCCACCGCACGCGCCGTCAGCCGCGCTCCGGGACCAGGTGCAGCGGGCCCGGCTCGGGCACGAGTTCGCCGAGCACCGACGGGGCGGCGCGCAGGGCCGTCACCCCGGCCTCGCGGACCAGCTCCCCCACCTCGCCCGGCCGGTCCGGATCGGCCAGCACCAGCGCCGCCCCGGTCCGCAGCGGCCACAGGAACTCCCACAGCGGCAGCCCCAGTTGGAGCACCCGGTCACCCGGCCCCAGCCCGTACGCGGCCTGCAGCTCGCGCACCCGGCGGTCCACCTCGGCATGCGTCGTCCACACCCCCGCCGGCCGCCCGCCCGGGCCGTACGCCCGGCAGAGCGGGTGCTGCGGGGTGAGCGCGCGCGGCGGGTCGGTGACCGCCCGGCCGGCCAGCTCGGCGGCGGCCGGCCGTTCCGCGCCCGGCGCCCCCTCCCCCAGCACACACACCGGCGCCGCGTCCGCCAGCAGCCAGGCCAGCCGCCCCGGCGCGTCGTCCGGGTCCAGCGGCAGGTACGCCGCCCCCGCCTTGGCCACCGCCAGCAGCGCCGGCACGAGGTCGGCCGGGCGGGTGAGCGCGAGACCGACGACCGTACCGGGGCGGGCGCCGCGGTCCACCAGGCAGCGCGCCATCCGGTTGGCCGCCGCGTTCAGCTCGCCGTAGCCCACCGCCGCACCCCCGGCCGGAAGCAGCGCCGGGGCGTCCGGCGTCCGGGCGGCCTGCGCCTCGAACGGGCCGATCGCCGTGGTCGCCGGCCACCGCCGCGTCCCGCCGGTCCGGGCCGTCCCCGTGCCGGGCTCCATCAGGACGCGCCGAGCAGCTCGGCCCAGGCCTCGACGGCCGGGCGCTCCGCCAGCTGCAGAAAGGCCACCTCGGCGCCCTCGGCCCGCCAGCGCTCGGCCAGCGCCATCAGCCGCACCGAGTCCAGGCCCCAGTCCGCCAGGTTCTCGTCCAGCGGGATGTCCGCCGGGTCCTCGCCGAGCAGCTCGGCGACCTCGGCCCGGATCCGCTCCACGGTGAAGGCCATGCCCGTCACTTCCCTTCCAGTACGGCGTCGGTGGTGGTGACCACGCCGCAGCGCCCGGCCACCCAGGTGAGCGCGGCGCGGTGCTCGTCCGCGCCGAAGTCGGCGACCGCGTCGGCCACCACGAAGGCCCGCACGTCGCGCATCCACGCGTCGCACGCGGTCGCCTGCACACCGATGTGCGCGTAGACGCCGGTGATCACCAGCTCGTCGCGGCCCTGTTCGCGCAGCAGCTCGTCCAGGTCGGTGCGGACGAAGGCGCTGTACTTCCACTTGGTGAGCAGGCGGTCGCCCTCGACCGGGGCGACGGCGTCGGCGATGGCCGCCGCCCGCGGGTCGTCCGGGATGCCGGGGCCCCAGAAGTCCTGCTGCAGGCCGCGCTGTTCGGGGCTCTGGCCGCCGGGCTGCGCCGAGTAGACGACGGGCACGCCGTGCTCGGCGGCCCAGGCGCGCAGCCGGTTGATGCCGGCGAACAGCTCGGTGACCGGCGAGGCCGTCGTGTCGAAGGCGCCCAGGAAGTGGTTCTGCAGGTCGTGCACCAGCAGTACGGCCCGGGACGGGTCGACCGTCCAGTCGACCCGGTTGGCCGGCAGGTCGGTGGCGGCGGGCATCGGATAGGAGGGGATGCGGGGCAGGCCCACGGCAGTGCGTCCTTAGCTGTGTCAGGGAGTGCGGGGTCAGTGAGTTCGAAGGATTCGGGGCGGGTCAGGGCGTGCTGAGCGAGGCGGCGATGGCGGCGCGCAGGTCCTTCTTGCTGACCTTGCCGATGCCGGTCGCGGGGAAGGCGTCGACGAACTCGACGCGGTCCGGCACCTTGAAGTCGGCCAGTCCGCGCCCGCGCACGAAGCGCTTCAGCTCGACGGACTTCGGCGGGTGCGCGCGGTGCTCCTCGCGCAGCACCACGTAGGCGCAGGTGCGCTCACCGAGGTAGGGGTCGGGCATCGAGACCACGGCCGCGTCGTGCACGGCCGGGTGGGCCAGCAGATGGTTCTCGATCTCCTCGGCGGCGACCTTCTCGCCACCCCGGTTGATCTGGTCCTTGGCCCGCCCCTCGACCACCAGGTGGCCGGTGGCGGTGCGGCGGACCAGGTCGCCGGTGCGGTAGAAGCCGTCGGCGGTGAAGGAGGCGGCGTTGTGCTCGGGCGCGTTCCAGTAGCCGCGGATGGTGTACGGGCCGCGGGTGAGCAGGTGGCCGGTGGTGCCGTCGGGCAGGTCCGCGTCCCGGTCGTCGACCACCCGTACCTCGTCGTCCTGGGAGATCGGCCGGCCCTGGGTGGTGACCACGACCTCCTCCGGGTCGTCCAGCCGGGTGTAGTTGACCAGGCCCTCGGCCATGCCGAACACCTGCTGGAGGGTGCAGCCCAGCACCGGGCGCACCCGCCGGGCGGCCTCCTCGCTGAACTTGGCGCCGCCGACCAGCAGGACCTCCAGGCTCTCCAGCCCGGTCGGCTCGCCGGCCTCCCGGCGTCGCTCGGCGGCCTCCAGCCAGAGCAGTGCCAGCGGCGGCACCAGGCCGGTGATGGTCACGCCCTCGCGCTCGATCAGCGGGAACGCCGTCTCGGGGCTGGGCTGCGGGCAGAGCACCACCCGGCCGCCCGCGTACAGGGTGCCGAGCGAACCCGGCGAGCTGAGCGGGAAGTTGTGCGCGGCGGGCAGCACGATGAGGTAGACGCTGCGCTCGTCCTGGCCGCAGAGCTCGACCGAGCCGCGCAGCGAGTAGATGTAGTCGTCGTGGGTGCGCGGGATGAGCTTGGGCACCCCGGTGCTGCCGCCGGACAGCTGGAGGAAGGCGACGTCCCCGGGCTGCGGCTCGACGGCTGCGGCACCCTCCGCGCCCTCCGCACCCGCCGGGTCCACCGGGTCCACCGGGTCCACCGGGACGTCGGCCAGCGGGGTGTGCTCGCCCGCGTCGCCGCCCGCCACCAGGACGTGCCGCAGCGAGGGCGTCTCCGCCCGTACCCGGGTGGCGAGTTCGCGGTAGTCGAAGCCGCCCTCGACCGCCGGGACGACGTAGCCGACGGCGCCGGTGAAGGCGCAGAAGTAGGAGATCTCGGTGTACCGGTGCGCGGGCAGCGCGAAGACCGGCAGCGCGCCGATCCGGAAGAGGCCGAAGACCACCTCGAAGAACTCGGCGGTGTTGGGGAGTTGGACCACCACGCGGTCGCCCCGGCGAAGGCCGCGGGCGCGCAGGCCGGCGGCCATCCGGTCGGCGCGGCGGTCCAGTTCGCCGTACGTCCAGCGGCGGGTGGGGTCCTCGCCCGTGCCGCCGGCCGGGTCGACGATCGCGATCCGGTCGGGGTGGGCGGCGGCGCGCTCGCGCAGCATCGAGCCGAAGGTCTCGCCGCGCCAGTGGCCGGCGGCCCGGTAGCGCTCGGCGAACTCGTCCGGGTAGGGCGTGAATCCGGCGAGCACCCGCTCCATCGGGTCGAGCGGGCCCGTCGGGTCGAGGTCGAGCGGTTCGGTCACGGTGTCCCCCGGGGTGGTCAGGTCGCTCACCGCGGCACTCCCGCGGCGTCCAGGAAGGTACGGAACTTGGCGCTGGTCTCGGCGAGTTCGGCCTCCGGCCGGGACTCGGCGACCACCCCGGCGCCGGCGAACACCCGCAGGGTCCGCTCGTCGGCCTCGGCGCAGCGCAGGGTGACCACCCACTCGCCGTCGCCGTCCGCGTCGCCCCAGCCGACCATGCCCGCGTACAGGCCCCGGTCGAACGGCTCGATCGCGCGGATCGCCTCGCGGGCGAGCGGGGTCGGGCTGCCGCAGACCGCCGGGGTGGGGTGCAGCGCGACGGCGAGTTCGAGAGCGGAGACGGCGGGGTCGGCCAGCTCGGCGGTGATGGTGGTGGCCAGGTGCCACATCGCGGCGGTGCGCACCAGGGTGGGCCGCTCCGGCACGTCCAGGGTCCGGCAGTACGGGGCGAGCGCGGCGCGGATGGCGTCCACCACGAAGGCGTGCTCGTGCAGGTCCTTGGGGGACTCCAGCAGCGCGGCGGCGCGGCGGACGTCCTCGCCGAGGTCGGCGCTGCGCGGCACCGAGCCGGCCAGCGGGTTGGCGACGACGGCGGTGCCGCGGCGCGAGAGCAGCAGTTCGGGGCTGGCGCCGATCAGGGTGCGGCCGTCGCCGGCCGGGACGCCGAAGGTGTAACCGCCGGGGTCGCGGCGGGCGAGCCGCTGGAGGATCGCGGGCAGGTCGAGCGGGCGGTCGGCTCGCAGTTCCAGCGTGCGGGCGAGTACCACCTTGCTCAACTCGCCGTCCTGGAGCCGGTGCACGGCCTCGGCGACGCCGGCGCCGTACGCCTCGGGGGCGGGTATCGGGCGGACGTTCCAGTCGATCCGGTCGGCGGCCGGGGCGGGCAGCGCGATCAGCGGGTCGTCGCGCAGCGCGCCGCAACTGCGCAGCCGGGCGGGGACGGCGAGTTCGGCCCGGCTGTCGTGGTCGAACGCCACCGCGCCCACCACCAGCGGGTGTTCGACGCCGTCCCGGCGGGCCCGGGCGAGGGTGTCGGTGACCCGCTCGACCAGCGGGCGCCCGTCCTGGGGCACCCGGGCGTGCACGCCCTCGGCGAGCAGCGTGCGGGTCGGGGAGGCGAAGAACGCCTCGTCGGGCGCGGCCCGATACTGGCCCAGCAGCCCGCTGGCCGCGCCGATGACGGTGTGGTCCGTCCCGGCGGGGGCGTGGTGCACCGTGGTCACCTGGATTCTCCCAGTCTGCGAGTGGCCGCCGGGCTTCGCTCGTCGCGGCGGCCGGCGGGTGGTGTGGTTCGGGGCGCGTGCCCCGGTGGGGGTGCGCGGCCCCGGTGGGGCGGCGGGTCCGGCGGGGCGGCCGATCCCGTGGGGCGGCCGATCCCGTGGGCATCGGGTCCCGCGGGGCGGTGGTCCGGGCGCTGCTCGTCCCGGGTCGCGGCCCGTGCGGTCGTCCGGTTGCCCGGACCGCCGGGGTGTCAGGCGCGCAGGGTGGCGCCGCCGTCCACGTAGAGGTCGTGCATGGTGATGTGGCGGGCCCGGTCGGAGACCAGGAAGGCCACCGCCTCGGCGATGTCGGCGGGTTGGGCGATCCGGCCGAGCGGGATGCCGACCCGGTAGCCGGCCAGGTCGCCGTCGATGACGCGCTGTTCGGCGGCGGCCGCGTCGTCCTGCCAGAGGGCCCGCTGCATCTCGGTGTCGGTGGAGCCGGGCGAGACGATGTTGCAGCGCACCCCGGAGCGGCCGAGTTCCAGGCCGAGGCAGCGGGTGAACATGGTGGCCGCCGCTTTGGAGGCCGCATAGGCGGCCATGCCGGTGCGCGGCACGCCCGCGGCATTGGAGCCGACGGTGACGATGACGCCGCCGCCGCGTCCGGCCATCCGCCGCCCGACCGCGCGGGAGGTGTGGAAGACGCCGGTGGTGTTGACGGCGAAGGTGTCGGCCCAGTCCTGGTCGCTCAATTCGATCACGGGCGCGGTGCGCAGGATTCCGGCGACGTTCACCAGGATGCCGACCGGCCCGAGTTGATTCTCGATCAGGTCGACGGTGGACTCGACGGCGGCCGCGTCGGAGACGTCCAGCAGGTAGGGGTGGACGGGGCCGCGCGCGGCCGGGCCGTCGCCCGGGCGCCCGGCCGACTCGTTCGCGAGCGCGGCGAGCGGACCGGGGTTGCGGTCGGCCGCGGCGACGACGGCGCCGGCGGCGACGAGGGCGCGCGTCACGGCGGCGCCGATGCCCTGCCCGGCGCCGGTGACGATCGCGACGGCGCCGGCGAGTTCGGACTGCTGCACAGGAAAATCCCCTCCGACCAGCGACATTAGGCAAGGCTAACCTAACACAATCGTTCGGGTCCGCCGAGGGGTCGCGCGAGGCCGGACGACTCCTGCGGGGTCGTCAACTGCGCACGGCCGCCCCGGACTGAGCGCCGGACCCTCCGGCTGTCGGCCATGAACCTGGACGCAACGTTGCGTCCAGTGTTACGGTCGCACCATCGGATCGAGACGCAACGTTGCGTCCATTTTGTCGATCCCCCTTCGCCTCCGCCCGAGGAGCACCCATGTCCTCCGCCCCACCCCGACGCCCCGGCGGCCCGCTCGCCCCGGCCGCCGTCGCCCTCGCCTTCTGGGTCACCATGGCCGGCACCACCGTCCCGACCCCGCTCTACCCCCTCTACCAGCACGCCTTCGGCTTCTCGACGTTCACCGTCACGGTGATCTTCGCCGTCTACGCGCTCGGCGTCGTCGCCGGACTGCTGGCCCTCGGCCGGCTCTCCGACCAGATCGGGCGCCGGCCCGTGATGCTGACGGCCCTGTTGCTGGCCGCGGCCGCCGCCGGGCTCTTCGAGGCCGCCGACTCGCTGCCCTGGCTGCTCGCCGCCCGGGTGCTGTCCGGCTTCGGCGCCGCCCTGGTCACCGGCGCCGCCACCGCCGCCCTGCTCGACCTCGCCCCACCGGAGCGCCGCCTGCGCGCCCAGACCCTGGCGCTCGCCGCCAACATGGGCGGCCTGGCCGGCGGCACCCTGTTCGCCGGCATCCTCGCCGAGTGGGCCGGCTCGCCGCTGCGGCTGCCCTGGACGGTGACCCTCGTCCTCACCGGCGCCGCCCTGCTCGGCCTGCTCGCCGTCCCCGAGACGGTGTCCGCCGAGGTGCGCGCCGCCTCCCGGTTCCGGCTGCGCCTCCAGCCGCTGCACGTCCCGGCCGCGATCCGCCCCGCCTTCCTGCGCGCCGCGCTCGCCGGGGGCGCCGGATTCGCCGTCACCGGCGTGCTGACGGCGGTCAGCGGGCTCTTCCTGGCCACCGTGCTCGACCTGCGCCACCACGCGCTGACCGGACTCGTCGTCGCGCTCGCCTTCCTCTGCACCGCCCTCGGCCAGCTCCTGGTGCGCGTGCTGCCGCCCGCCCGCGCGCTCCCACTGGCCTGCGCCGGGCTGGTGCTGGCCGCCGGGCTCATCGCCGTCGCGCTGCTCGGCGAGACGCTGCCGCCGCTGCTGCTCGGCGCCTGCGTCAACGGCCTCGCCACCGGAACCGCCATCGGCACCGGGCTCGGCACCATCAACGGCGGTGTGGCGCCGCAGCAGCGCGGCGAGACGGTCTCCGCCTTCTTCGCGATCCTCTTCACCATGCTCTCGCTGCCGGTGATCGGCGTCGGCGTGCTGATCCGGGCGACCGGCCTGCGCACCGGCGGGGTCGTCTTCAGCGCCGTGGTCGCCCTGCTGGCACTGGTGATCGCGGCCGGCCTGGTCCGGCGGCCGAAGGGGGCGCGGCGGGTACCCGCCGCGCGTCCCGAGGAGGCGTGAGAGGATGGCCGCGACCATCGCCACCGGCCCGCAGCCGCCCCCGGACAAGGACCAGCCCGCCATCGCCGCCCAGCCCCGCCCCGCCACCGCGAACCGCGCCACCGCCTCGGGCGGCAGCGGACGGCGCAGCGAGGCCGCGCGCCTGGCGGTGCTGAACGCCGCCGACGACCTCCTGGTGGAGGTGGGCTTCGAGGGCCTCACCATCGAGGGCATCGCGGCCGCCGCCGGGGTCGCCAAGCAGACCATCTACCGGTGGTGGAAGTCCAAGGTCGACATCCTCTTCGACAACCTCGTCCTGGACGCCGGCACCGCCCTGGCCTGGCCCGCCGAGACGCCCTCCGGCCCCGCCGACCTGCGTGCCTACGTCCACCGGTTCGCGGCCTTCCTCGGCACGGAGCCGGCCGGCCAGGTCCTGCGGGCGCTCCTCGGCCACGCCCAACTGGACGCCCGCACCGCCGAATTGCTGCACGGCGGGTTCCTGGACGAGCTGCGCGCCCGGGACGTCGCGCACACCCGCGCCTGCCTGGGGCTCGCCGACGCCGACAGTGCGGGCGGTGGCGACGAGGCCGCCGTGCTGCTGGACGCCCTGCTCGCCCCGCTCTACCACCGCGCCCTGGTGCTGCGCCGCCCGCTGGACGCCGCGTTCGTCGACGCGCTGCTCGACCAGCACCTGCCCCGCTGACACCCCGCTTCCTCCCGACCGCGCCGCCCCCGGCCGCCCGTGTTCACCTCCGGGCCCGCCGCCGGCGCCACCTGATCCCAGCCAGGAGACCACCGTGTTCCGTCGCCCCCGGCCGACCTTCGACGTACGGGTCGTCGCCGTCACCCCGCTCACCCCCGCCCTCCTCCGGCTCACCTTCGCCGGCCCCACCCTGGACACCCTCGGCATCGAACACCCCACCCAGTGGGTCAAGTTGGACCTTCCCGAGGGCCACTCCCGGGCCTACACCATCCGCCACCACCGCCCCGCCGAGCGCGAGGTGGACATCGACATCGTGCTGCACGGCAACGGTCCGGTCTCCCGCTGGGCCGAGGTCGCCCGGCCCGGCGATCCGGCCCGGCTGGCCGGACCGCGCGGCCGCCGGCCCTCCTTCGAAGGCGCCGGACACGCGCTGCTCGCCGCCGACGAGAGCGCCCTGCCCGCCGCGCTGACCATCCTCGACGACCTCCCGCCGAGCGTCCCGGCCTCGCTGTTCATCGAGGTCGGCGACGCCACCGGGACGGCCCTGCCGCTACCCGAGCGCCCCGGCCTGAGGGTCCACTGGCTGACCCGCGACCCGGACCTGCCGAAGGGCCGCACGCTCGCCGACACCCTGCTCGCCACCGACGTCCCGGCCGGCAGCACGGCCTGGCTGGCAGGCGAGGCCCACGCCGTGGCCACCGTCCGCCGCCACCTGCTCACCGACTGGGCGCTGCCGCGCGAGCACGTCCACAGCAAGGGCTACTGGAAGCACGGCGAGGCGGACCACAAGGGTTGACGGACCGTCAATCTGCTGACGTGCGGCGGCGGGAGGCCGCTACCGCTTCGGTGTACAGCTCGGAGGTCAGGTCCGCCTCCGGCACCCCGAGGCCGGCCAGCACCGCGCGGACGGCGGCCAGCGCGGCGGGCAGCTCGCGCTCGTCCGCCGCGGCCGTCTCGACCTCCAGGAACACCCCGTCGAGCTCCGTCACCCGCACCAGGGTGGCGAGCATCCGGCGGCCCTCGTGCTCGAACGCGTAGTTCCGGCACCGCTTCTCGAAGGCGAGGGCCGGCCGATGGCCGAGGCCGCGCACGATCGCGTGCGCGGCCTCGCCGTCGGCGACCCGCATCTCGTGCTCCGGCTTCGACCCGGACACCGCGTCCACCCGGGCGTCCTTGTACGTCAGCAGCACCGTCCGGCCGCCGTCCGCTCCGGTCACCTCGCGGACGCGCAACTCCCGGTCGCCCGCGGCGAGTCGACCGTCGGGGGTGTCGTAGTAGGTGTCCCGGTACACCTCCACCCGGCCCGGCCCGTACGCGTCCTCCAGCCGGCGCAGCACCGCTCCCGGTGCGCGCAGGACCGCCTTCAGTTCCGCCTCGATCACCGTTCGCCTCCTCCGGACCGCCAGCCCGCAGCCCACAGCACTCAGCCGTCGGACCTTGACCCTGAACGCTCAGCGCTTGGCGGAGGTCGGAGCGGAGGCGGGAGCGGTGGGCCCCGGGGTCCTCGCGGCGCCCGAGCCGGAGCCGGCGCCCGGGACGGGGCCGAGGCCGGTGCAGCCGCGCAGGCCGTCGCGGCGCTTGAGGGCGGCCGCGGCGGCGGCGCCGGACTGCGGCACCGGCACGCCCTTGTCGTCGATGGTCGCCGGGGCGAACGCCTCGCCGAGCACCTTGCCGTCCGGGCCCACGGTCAGCGTGGTGACCCCGGTCTCGTTGGAGTTGGCGTAGTTGGAGGTGCCGTACCAGAGGAAGTTGCCGAACCCGTACCCGATGTAGGTGTTCCCGAGCATGCCGGAGCCGAGCATGGTGTGCGCGTGCGTGCCGACCACGGCGGTCGCGCCCGCGGCGGCGAGCTTCTTGGCGATGGCGGTCTGCGGGCCGGTGGGGCAGGCCTTGCCCTCGTCGCCCCAGTGCAGGTAGACCAGCACCACCGGTGCCTGCCGCTTCGCCTCTCCGACCGCCTTGACCAGGGCCGTGGCGTCCAGCACCGAGGCGATGCCGGGCTTGTTCGCGCCGGCCCGCCACTTCTGGTTGGTGAGGTCCTCGACCTGGCTGGCCGCGACCACCGCGACCTTCACCCCGCGCACGGTGGTGATGTACGGGGCGTACGCCTCCTGGGAGTTGCGGCCGAAGCCGACGACCGGGACGGGCGAGGACTCCTTCGCGGCCAGGGTGTCGGCGAGGCCGTCGGCGCCGTAGTCGACGGCATGGTTGTTGGCGAGCGAGACGACGTCGACGCCGGAGTCCTTGAGGGCGGCGAGCGCCTTGGGCGAGGTGCGGAAGGTGTACGTCTTCGGCTCGGGGGCGCCGCGGTCGGTGATCGCGGTCTCCAGGTTGAGCACGGCGAGGTCGGCGGCGGAGAGGGTCTTGGCGATCGGGCCGAGCGCCGTCTCGGGCGGCTGCACGGCGAGCCGGGCCTCGGTGCGGCCCTCGAAGTGGACGTCCCCGGCGAAGGCCACCGTGATGCTGCCGTCGGGGCGGGGCGCGGCGCCGTCGCCGGACGCCTGGTCACCGGGGGTGCCGGAGCCGTCGGACGCGCCCGGCGAGGCCTTCGCGGCAGCGGCAGCGTCGGCCGCCGCCTTGGCGGACCTGGAGGCCTTGACGGTGGCCGGATCGGGGTCGTCCGGTCCGCAGGCGGCCACGGGTATCAGGGCGAGCAGCAGTGCGACGGCGGCCGCGGCACGGCGCATGTGGGGTCCCCCAAGGTCGGTCCAGGAGCGGTCAGCCTACGTCACTCCCCCGCGTGCTCTTCGCCCCGCCTCCACAACCGACACCGGCCCGTCGCCCGGCGTTCGACACTCCGGCCGGACCCCACCGGCCGGCCCCGACCGGTCGGGCCCTCCCGTCCCAACCCGGCGGCCGGTCTTGGCCATCCCGTCCCTGGCGCCGCGCCCGGACGGCGGCGCAGCGTGGAAACGTGGAGGCCCCGCGAGGGCGCGGGCGCCGCGGACGCAGGTGGGTGGTGTGGGCCATGGCCGGCAACGGGACCACGGGCACCGGGCGGCGGATCGTGGTCGGGATCGACGGCTCGGCGCCCTCCAAGGCGGCGCTGCGCTGGGCGGTCGGGCAGGCGGTGCTGACCGGGGCGACGGTGCACGCGGTGGCCGCGTGGGAGTACCCGTCGCTGTACGGCTGGTTCGCGCCGATGGTGGACGACGGCTTCGAGCAGTCGGCCCGCCGGACGCTGACCGTCGAGGTGGACGAGGTGATCGGCACGCGGCGGCCGGTGCCGGTCGAGGAGAGCCTGGTGCTGGGGCACGCGGCCGAGGTGCTGCTGGAGGCGGCCGAGGGCGCCGATCTGCTGGTGCTCGGCAGCCGGGGCCGCGGGACCTTCGCCCGGACGCTGCTGGGGTCGGTGAGCGCGCGCTGCGCCGTGCACGGCTCATGCCCGGTGGTGATCGTCCGCGCGGACGGCACCGCCGCGGCGGCCGAGCCGCTCGCGGCGAGCACGGGGGCGGCGGCGGGCGGCGGGGCGCCGGCCGCCCGGACCAAGGACTGGCAGTTGAGCCTGCATGTGCTCGAGGACCGCGACACCACCCGGGTGCACGCGGTGCTCGACGCCGACGGCACCGTGCTGCACAGCGACGCGCTCCCCCGCCGCAATCCGCACGACGCCCCGGCACCGGCGGTGGGCGACGACTTCGCGGTCGGCCGGGCCCTGGTCGACCTCGGTCACCAGTTGCTCCGCGCGGGCACCCAGAGCGCCACCGGGCCCGCCGAGGAGTGACATCCTGACGGCCGAAGGACAAGATGACGATCGACGGCCGACGCCCGCCGGCCACCCCGGACAGCTGACAGTTGACAGCTGACAGATTTCAGATGACGGATAACAGATGACAGATTCTGTCAGCCCGACTCCGGGCGACCGCCCCGCCGCCGCGGCCGACTTCACGCCCGCCCAGCGCGCCCGCGGCCGCGCGCTGCGCCGCGCCCAGCTCCCGTGGGCGCTCGGTGGACGGCTCGCCGGCCTGGCGCTGACCCTGGTCCTCGGTCTGACGCCCGCCGGCGCCGGGCTGGTGTCGGCGGTCGGGGGCTGGTTCGGCGGCTCGCGGACGGCCGAGGTGCTGGCCGGAGCCGGCGCGCTGGTGCTGCTCGGGCAGCTGGCGCAGCTGCCGTTCGGCGCGGGCGCCCGCTCGGTGCGGGCCCGGTTCGGCCTGGTCACCCAGGGCTGGGCCGGCTGGGCGGTGGACGCCGTGCGCGGCCTGGCGCTGACGCTGGCCCTCGCCCTCCCGGTGGCGTTCGGCCTGTACGCGCTCACCGACCGCTCGCCGGAGTACTGGTGGCTGCCGGCGGCGGGCGCGGCCGCGCTGCTGACCGCCGCCCTGTCCTTCCTCTACCCCCTGCTCGTCGAGCCGGTGTTCAACCGCTTCACGCCGATGGAGCCGGGCCCGCTGCGCGAGGCGCTGCTGGGCCTGGCCGAGCGGGACGGCGTCCGGGTGCGGGACGTCCTGGTGGCGGACGCCTCGCGCCGCACGACGGCGCTGAACGCCTATGTGTCGGGCCTGGGCGCCACCCGGCGGATCGTCGCGTACGACACGCTGCTGACGACGGCCGAGCCGCGCGAGGTGGAGCTGGTGGTGGCGCACGAACTGGGGCACGTCAAGCACCGGGACGTACTGACCGGCACGGTGCTGGGCGCGGTGGGCGCGGCCGTCGTGGTGGCCCTGCTCGGCCTGGCGTCGGGCCGGGACGCGCTGCTGTCGGCGGCGGGCGCGACGGACGCCGCCGATCCGCGGTCGCTGCCGCTGCTGGCGGCGGTCGCCGCGCTGCTGGGCGCGCTGTCCGGCCCGGTGCAGTGCGCGGTGAGCCGCGCGGTGGAGACGCGCGCGGACCGGCACGCCCTCGAACTGACCGGGGACACCGAGCAGTTCATCGCGATGCAGCGCAGACTGGCGCTGGCCAACGTGTCCGACGTCGACCCGCCCCGGGTGCTTGAGCTACTGTTCGCCACTCATCCGAGCGCCACCCGCCGGATCGCGGCCGCGCGCGCCTGGCAGGCCCGTCGCCCCTCCACGTCCGAGGTCGTTGTATAGTGCAACAAATTTCCGGGGCCCCGAGGAGGTAGGTCACCGTGCCCGACCGCGAGACGTCACCCGACCGCGAGACGTCGATCGCCACCATCCAGCGCGAGCTGACCGCCTTCGCCCGCCGCGCCCGGCACAAGGCGTCCCAGCTGCACCCGGACCTCTCGCTGGTCACCTACAGCATCCTGGACCTCATCACCGAGCGCGGCGGCTGCCGGGCCGCCGACGTGGCCGCGCACTTCATGCTCGACAAGTCCACGGTGAGCCGCCAGGTCACCGCCCTGGAGAAGCTCGGGCTGCTGCGCCGCGAGACCGATCCGGAGGACCAGCGCGGGCAGATCCTGCTCGCCACCGACGCCGGACTGACCCTGCTGCGGGTGGCCAACGAGCAGCGGCGGCTCTCCTTCACCGCCCGCTTCAACGACTGGGCGGACGAGGACGTCGCCCGGTTCGCCGACTACCTGGCCCGCTACGGCGCCGAGGGCTGACCCGCCGCACCCCGGGCCCCCTGGGCCGCACCCGGAGGCCCGGACCGGCCTCCGGGTGCGGCGGACCGCCCGGACGGTGTACAGAGGAGGGGTGCCACCTCGGCAGCCTCCCCGGGAGCGACAAACCCGCCCGGGGCACCCCGACGACCGGCGTTCCCGCGACCGCCGTCGCTCCTGGCGGCCCGACCGCCGGGCGCTGACCGCGATCCCGCTGGCGCTGATCGTGCTGATCACGGTGGTCGACGTGCTGTCCCCGCCGGAGATCCACCTGGGCCCGCTGCTGATCGTCGCCCCCGCCCTGACCGCCTCCGTCGCCGGCGCCCGCGCCACCGCCGTCGTCGCCGTCCTGGCGATCGCCGCGCTGACCGTCATCGGCATCCTGCGCGACGGCGTCACCACGGCCAACCACGAGACCCAGCTCGGCGCCCTGGTCGCCGTCTCGGCCCTGATCGTCGCCCTGCGCGCGCTGCGCGACCGCCACGAACGCGAACTCGCCCAGGTCCGCTCCGTCTCCGAGGCGGCCCAGAGCGTCCTGCTGCGCCCGCTGCCCGACCGGATCGGCCCGCTGCACCTCGCCTCCGTCTACCTGGCCGCCGAGGCCGAGGCGCAGGTCGGCGGCGACCTCTACGCGGCGGCCCGTACCACCGCCGGCACCCGGCTGCTGATCGGCGACGTCCGGGGCAAGGGGCTGTCCTCGCTCGGCGACGCCGCGCTGCTGCTGGGCGCCTTCCGGGCCGCCGCGCACCTGCACGCCGACCTGCCCGGCCTGGTCGGCTACCTCGACGGCAGCATCGCCTGGGACCTCGCCCAGTTCGCCGAGCAGCAACGCGCCCAGCGGCTGCACCTCCAGGAGCAGCCGCAGCTCCGGCTCCCGCCGCTGCTGCGGCAGGTGCCCAGTCCACCGCCGCTCGGCGAGGCGCCCGCCGCTCCCCCCGCCGCCGCGGACGACAGCGGCGAGTCCTTCATCACCGCCCTCGTCCTGGACATCCCGGACGACGAGGCGGTGGTCCGGCTGGTCGACTGCGGCCATCCGCCGCCGCTGCTCCTGCACGGGAACCGGGTCACCACCCTGGAGCCCGGGCGCACCGCGCCCCCGCTCGGCCTCGGCGAACTGGCCCCGGGGCCTTACGCGGTGGAGGAGTTCCCGTTCCTGCCCGGCGACCGGCTGCTGGTCTACACCGACGGCGTGATCGAGGCCCGCGACGCGGGGCGGCGGTTCTACCCGCTGTCCGAGCGGGTCGCCGACCGGGCCGCCGCCCACGCCGGCGAGCGCCCGGCCGCGCTGCTGCACCACCTGCGCCGCGACCTGCTGGCGCACGTCGGCGGGCGGCTGGACGACGACGCCGCCATGGTCGTGGTCGAGCGCCTCGGCGCGGGCCCCGGCCTCCTCTGAACCCTCCGGGTGCCGGGAGGCTCACGGCTTGTAGGGCAGCTGCGGCACGTCGAAGCAGGTGGTGGTCATGGACTCCACCTGGGTGACCCAGCCGCCGCGCCCGCCCTCGGCGGAGTCCTGCCAGCGGGCCGCGTTCAGGCAGGCCCGGGTGGGCCCGCTCGGCGGGGGCTGCGGGACGAAGGAGGCGGGCAGCAGCAGCCCGTGCGCGTCGTAGGGCCCGGGGCGGTTCATGAACCGCTCGACGCAGGCCCGGGTGAGCTCCGCTCCGCAGGAGTCCATCGCGTCGGCCAGCCACTGCGCGCCCGCCCAGCCCTCCAGTTCCCAGGCCGACAGCAGCGGCTCGCGGTCCGGGTAGTAGTGGGCCATCGCCGCGCGGAAGGCGCCCACCGCCGGGTACCGGACGTCCTCGTAGTTGAGCGAGGAGGAGGTCGCCCAGAGCGCGTTGCGGCAGGCGGGCGAGGCCTGGTAGTCGGTGCGGACGGTCTCCGACCAGTTCTGCACATTGGTCACCTTGGCGGTGACGCGCACGCCGGCCTCGTCCAGGGAGCGGCAGAGCGCCGCGTTGCCCCGGGTGTCCATGGCGTCGAACAGCAACTGCGAGCCGTCCGCCCGGACGGCCGCGGCCACCGCCTGGAAGTTCGGCAGCGCGAAGTCCACCGTCTGCATGAGCACCCGGTAGCCCTCGGCCTCCAGACCGGCGCGCAGCTGGGCGGCGTAGCGGGCGGAGTCGGCCTGGTTGTAGGCGACCACGGCGGCGCTGGTCGCGCCCAGCCGTTGCTTGAAGAAACGGAACACCTCGGTGGACTGGTAGAGCGTGCCGTTCCAGCCGACGGCGTGCCCGTCGCGCGGCGCGCTGCTGCCGTAGACGCCGTACAGGTGCGGCCAGCGGTCGTACGCGGTGCCGATCGGCTGGCCGCCGACGTCCGGCACCGCCTTGCCGCTCACGTAGGGGGCGCCCGCGTAGTCGAGGACGCTGCCGGAGACGAAGGCGAAGACGTGCGACTGGTCGATCAGCCGGTGCACGCAGTCCTGGTTGCCGATGCCGCTGCCGCCGTCGTCGCAGGTGACGAGCTTGACGGTGCGGCCGTGCAGGCCGCCGTGGTCGTTGAGGGACCGGAAGAAGGCCTGGGCGCCGTAGCGCGGTCCGCTGAACACCTCGCTGCCGACCGGGCTGGTGAGCGAGGTGACGATGCCGATCCGGATCTCGTCGGGGGTGACGCCGGTGTCGGAGGCCGGGTTGCCGTTGCCACCGCCGGTCCCGGTGGCGCCCGCCGTGGTGGGGCGGGCGCCGAAGGCACCGGGCGGCAGGCGCGTCCCGCAGCCGGCCGCCCCGGCGAGCACCAGTGCGAGGACGGGCGCGAGGACGGGCGCGAGGACGCGGGGAAGGACGCGGGCGAGGAGCGGCGTGCGGACGGGGGCGAGGGCGCGGGCCGGGGCGGCGCGTCGCCGTGGGGCAGGGGTCAGCTGCATCCGGGGATCGGGGTGCCGGTGGCGCCGGCGGCCTGGGCCAGCAGACCACAGAGGGTCGAGCGGGAGACCTTCCAGGTGCCGTTCTCCAGCACCGCCTGGCCGGTCGCGGCCGGCTCGACCACGCTGCCCTGGAGGGACAGCTCATAGGTGACGGTGGCCCCGGTCGCGGAGGTGAACTCCACGTTCGTCACCCTGGCCTTCACCTGGCCGATCCGCGGGTCCTGGGCGAAGCCCTCCAGGACGGGCAGCAGCACGTCACCGTTCTGGAGCAGTGAGGCCTTCTCGGGGATCGGGGTGGTCGGGTCGAAGAACTTCTGCCAGTTGTTGGTGATCGCGGTGGTGGCCGCCGCCGGATCGGCGGGCGCGGTCGCCCCCGGGCTCGCGGTCCCCGTGACCGTGGCGGTGGCGGTGGGGCTCCCGGTGGCGGTCCCGGTGGCCGTGGCGGTCTCCGTCGCGGTGCCGGTCGCCGTGGCGGTGGCGGGCGGCGAGGGGCTCGCCGTCGAGGACTTCGACTCGCCGTTGCTGCCGCACGCCGCCACCGTGCCCGCCAGCAGCAGCGCGAGCAGGACGCCCGCCGACCGCAGGACCGGGCCGCCGGGCCGCCAGGTGCCGGGCCGCCGGGTGCCGCTCTGCCTCACGTGCATGGTCTTCCTCTCGACGGCCGGACGGACGGGGCCCGGCCCCGCTCCGGATGCTGTTCCAGGCCGATCCTGGAAACGTCACAAGTGACACCATCAAGGCGGATCCATGGACGAATCGCAATCCGGGCGGCAGAGCGCCGCGCACCGCTCGAAGGCCGCGGCGGCCCGTGCGGTGCGGTCTGCGCGGGAGAGCGGCGGATGGGCCGGATGGGCGCTGGTCGCCGTGGGCGCGGTGCTGTGCGTGCTGGGCTGGTACGGGGTGTCGGGCGAGCACTTCGTCGAGCAGCAGATCCCGTACCTGGCCTCGGCGACGGTCCCGGGCGCGGCGCTGATCGTGGCGGGCGTCGTGCTGGTCGCGCTGCGCCCGTCCGGCCGTGCCCGCGCCGGACCGTCGCCGCCGGCCGGGGCCGGGTCCGGGTCCGGGGTCGCTCCCGCGGCCACGACCACGGCCACGACCACGGACCGCCGGATCGAGCAGCTGTACGCCCTGCTCGTCGACCCCGGCGAGCCCGTCACGCCCCCGGAGAGCGGCGCCACCGGCCCCCCGCTGGCCGTGCCCGGCGGCACGCTCTACCACCGCCCGGACTGCCCGCTGGTCGCGGGCAAACCCACCGCCGCCCCGGTCGACGCCTCCGCCGTCCGGGGGCGGGGGCTCACGCCCTGCCGGCTCTGCGACCCGGGGCCGGCCGACGGGCCTCCCGCCGGGCCCACGACCACCCGTCCGGGCGATCCGCGCCCGCCGACCGGCTGAGGCGGCGGCCCGATGGACGTCCTGACATCGGCCTGCCTCGCGACGGCGGACCTCGCCTCGACCGGCCTCGGCTCGACCGGCCTCGACTCGACGGGCCTCACCGTCGACCTCGCACTCGCCGGCCTGACCGTCGGCAGCGCCGCCGCGCTCAGCGGCATCGGCCTGGTCGTCTGTCACCGCGCCACCGGCGTGCTCAACCTCGCCCAGGGCGCGCAGGCGATGCTCGTCGCCTACCTGCTGCGCGACCTGGTCGTGGAACGGGACTGGCCGGTCTGGCCGGCCGTGGCCTGCTGCCTGCTGCTGGTGGCGCCCGCCCTCGGGGTGCTGCTGGACGTGCTGGTGTACCGGCCGCTGCAACGGCGCGGCGCCGGACCGGCCGAGACGATGGTGGCCGGGCTCGGTGTGTTCGTGCTGCTCATCGGGGTGGTGGTGCTGGTGTGGGGCGCCGCGCCGGTGGGCGGTGCGCCGTCCCCGCTCGGCGGGGAGCCGATCACGCTGCCCGGCGGGCACACGCTGCGCCCGGACACGGTGGCGCAGCTGGGCGCGATCCTGGTGCTCGCCCTGGCGGTCGGGGCGAGCACCCGGTTCACCCCGTTCGGCCTGCGGCTGCGGGCGGTGGTGGACGACCGCCGGCTCGCGGAGCTGGCCGGGGTGGACGCGGACCGGGTATCGGCGGCCGGGTGGGCGTTCGGCTCGTTCACCGCCGGACTGGTCGGGATCGCGCTCGCGCCGTATCTGCTGCTCGACCCGTACGGGCTGCCGCTGCTGGTCATGGAGACGATGGCGGTCGCGGTGGCGGCGCGGCTGCGGAGCATCCCGGTCGCGGTGGTGACCGGGCTCGGGCTGGGCGTTCTGCAGGCGGAGCTGACCCGGTTCCGGCCCGACGGGCAGCTGCTGCCGCTGGTGCAGGCGGTGCAGGCGAACCTGTTCGTGGTGGCGCTGCTGGCCGCCGCGCTGCTGGCCGGCCCCGGGCTCGCCGACGGGCGGGGGTGGCCGGACGGCCGGCCCGTCCCGCCGCCGACGGGGCGGGCCCGGGGCGGCGTCGGGGGCGGGGGTGGGGGTGGGGGTGGGGGTGCTTGGGCGGCGCGGGCGGTCTGCCTCGTCCTGCTCCTGCTGCCGCTCGGTTTCCGCGGCAACGACCTGCGCAGCGCGCTGCTGGTACCGGCGCTGGCGCTGGTGCTGCTGTCGATCGTGGTGGTGACCGGCTACGGCGGGCAGATCTCGCTGGGCCAGGCCGGGTACGCGGGGCTGGGCGCACTCGGGACGGCGCTGCTGATGTCCGGGCGGATCCCCGGCCTGCCCGCCCTGCCGGCCGCGCCCGCGCTGCTGTTCGCCGTACTCGCCACCGCGCCGCTCGGCCTGCTCACCGGCTGGCCGGCGATCCGGCGGCGCGGCCTGGCCCTGGCACTGGTGACCTTCGCGGTCGGCACGACGCTGAGCCGCTTCGTCTTCCAGCAGCCGTACGCCACCACCGGGCTGATTCTGGACCGGCCCGCGTTCCTGGCCGGCGACCGTGCCTTCTACGTCGCCGAACTGCTGCTGCTCGGGCTGGGAGCGGCCGTGGTGCGGGCGCTGCACGGCGGGCGCACCGGCCGGGCGCTGAGCGCTATGCGCGACCACGAGCCCGGGGCCGCCGCGGCGGGCGTGAACGTGCCCGGGCTCAAGCTGTTCGCCTTCGTGGCGGGGGCGGCGCTGGCGGCGCTCGGCGGCGGCCTGATGGGCATGGCCGGGCGGGCCTTCGACGCGGCCGCGTTCGACCCGGTGCTCGGGCTGCTCTGGTTCGCGGCCGTGGTCGTCGCGGGCGCCGACAGCGCCCTGGGCGCGATCCTGGCGGCGGCCCTGATCACCGGTCTGGACGCGGGAACGGCGGCGGGGGTGTCCGCCGTCGCGGTCGGCGCGCTGGCGGCCGCCATCGGCCGCCTCCCCGGCGGCCTGGCCGGCCTCGCCACCACCCGGCTGACCCACGCCGCCGCCCCACCGCCCACCACACCCCCCGGCCACCTGACCCCGGCCGGCCGCCGGTTGCGCACACTGATCACCACCCGCCACCCGCCCCGCCCCGACTCCCCCGGGGAGGCCGGACCATGACCGTCCTCCACCCCGCCCCCACCCACCGGACGCCCGGCCGCGCGGCCCCGGCAGGCTCCCGCACTGATCGCCACCCGCGCCGAGGCCCACGGGGAGGCCGAACCACGATCCGCCTCCACCCCGCCACCTGCCTGACGGCACGCGGGGTGGCGAGCGCAGCGACCGCCGCCGGACCCCTCCGCGACGTCCCGACCGGCCCCGCCACCACCCCACCGGCCCCACCGGGCCGACAGGCGCCCGGGCAGGCCGAGCCATGATCCGGCTCCGCCGCTCCACCGCCCGGCCGCCCTGCCCGCTCGCCGCCCGGTTGACCGCGCGCGGGGTGGTGCGGCGGTACGGGGGGATCGAGGCGGTGGCGGGGGTCGATCTGGTCGCGGCGCCGGGGCGGGTGACGGCTTTGATCGGGCCGAACGGTGCGGGGAAGAGCACGTTGTTCGACTGTCTGGCCGGGACCGCCCACCCCGATGCGGGGCGGGTCCTGCTCGGCGGCCGGGACGTCACCCGGCTCCCCGTGCACGAGCGGGTGCGGCTCGGGCTGGCCCGCACGTTCCAGCAGATCGCCGTGTTCCCGACGCTGTCCGTGGCGGACAACGTGCGGGTCGGCGCCGAACAGCGGTCCGGCGGGGCGGACGGCCGGACGGCGCGCGCGCTCGCCCTGTTCGGGCTGGGCGCGGTGGCGGCGGAGCCCGCCGGCGGGCAGCCCACGGGCGTGCTGCGGCTGGTCGAACTGGCGCGGGCACTGGCCGGCGAGCCGCGCGTCCTGCTGCTGGACGAGCCGGCAGCGGGCCTGGACACCGCGCAGACCGCCCGGCTGCTGACCGTCCTGCGCGGGCTGGCCGACGACGGCATGGCGCTGCTGGTGGTCGAGCACGACCCTGAGCTCGTGGCCGAGCTCGCCGACACCGTCTACGCGATGGCCGACGGCAGGGTGGTCGCCGCCGGTCCGACGGCGGCGGTGCTGGCCGACCCCCGGGTGATCCGCGCCTGGGGCGGATGACGGAGCAGGTGACGGCTGACGACTGACAAATGACAACTGACAGATTTCAGATAACAGATAACAGATATCAGCTGACAGATTTCCAACTTCCAACCCTCAACCCGCACTCGACCCCCGGGAGGCCGGCCCCATGCCCGTCGAAGTCGCGCTGCAGGCCGTGCGGGTGCGGTACGGCCCGCTGGAGGCGCTGCACGGTGTGGACCTGGCCGTGCCCTCCGGGCGGGTGACCGTGCTGCTCGGCCGCAACGGGGCCGGCCGCACGAGCGTGCTGCACGCGCTGGCGGGGCTGGTGCGGCCGGCCGCCGGGCGGGTGGTGTGGCGGGGGCGGGACGTCACCGCGCTCGGCGTGCACCAGCGGGTGCGGCTCGGGCTCGCGCTGGTGCCGGCGGAGCGGGCCGTCTTCCCCTCCCTCACCGTCGCCGAGCACCTCGCCGTCGGCGCCCGCCCCCGGGGCGGCGCCACGGACGAAGCGCTGGAACTGTTCCCCGAGCTCTCCGCGCTGCTCCCCCGGCGGGCCGGCACGCTCTCCGGCGGACAGCAGCAACTGATCGCGGTGGCACGGGCGTTGACCGCCGCCCCGAGGCTGCTCCTGCTCGACGAACCGGACCGCGGGCTGGCCCCGGCCGTCGCCGCCCGGCTGCACGCGCACCTGCTGTCCTCGGCCGCCGCCACGGGCCGGACGGTGGTGCTGACCGCGCAGAGCCTCCCGCCGACGCTGGCCGGGGCGGGGGCGGTGTACGCCCTGCACCGGGGCGAGGTCAGCTTCTCCGGGGAGCCCGGCGAGCCGAGAACGGCTCCGGACGCGGTGCGGTGATCATCTCGCCCGGCGCCGCGGCGGCCGCGATCTCGTCCAACAGGCCGCGCGCCTCGGTGAGTTCACGGATCGTTTCGGTGATCCGGGCACGCTCGCGCGCCAGCCCGGTGAGCAGTTCGGGGCAGGTCGGTCCGGGCGGGCGCTCGCCCGGCAGGGGCAGCCCGGACAGCAGTTCGCCGATCACCGCCGAATGGAGGCCCGCGGCGAGCAGGGTGCGGATGCCGTGGACGGTGCGTACGTCCCGCTCGCCGTACTCGCGGTAGCCGCTGGGCCGGCGCTCCGGGTGGAGCAGACCCTGCTGCTCGTAGTAGCGCAGGGCCCGCGGGCTCACCCCGGTCCGCTTCGCCAGTTCGCCGATCCGCACGCCCCGCCACCCCCGCCGCCGCCCATGAAGCCTGACCTCCGACGCTTGACCCTGACGTCGACGTCAAGCTCTAGCGTAACCGCCGTGACAGAGAACCGATCGCACCCCGCTGACCACTCAACCCCTCTCTCCCCCATACCCGTTACCGTGCTCGGGCTCGGCCCGATGGGCCGGGCGCTGGCCGGCGCACTGCTCGCCGTCGGCCACCCGCTCACGCTGTGGAACCGCACGCCCGACCGGGCCGCCGACCTCGTCGAACGCGGCGCGCGGACGGCCGCGAGCGCCGCCGAGGCGGTCGCCGCGAGCCCGCTCGTCCTGCTCTGCGTCCGCGACGACGCCGCCGCGCGGGCCGTACTCGACGCCGCCGGCCGATCGCTGGCCGGCCGGACACTGGTCTACACGACCTCGGTCGGCCCGGACGAGGCGCGCCGCAGCGCCGACCTGGCCGCCCGGTACGGCGCGCGGGTGCTCAACGCCGCGATCCTCAGCCCCACCCCGACCATCGGCGGGCCGAACGGGGTGATCGTGTGCAGCGGCGAGGACGCGGTGTTCCGCGCGCACCGGCCCGAACTGGCCGCGCTCGCGGGGACGGTGAACCATGTCGGCACCGACCCCGGCCGGGCCGCCGCGTACGACACCGCGCTGCTCGACCTGTTCTGGACGACGGCGCACGGCTGTCTGCACGCCCTCGCGCTGGCCCGCGCCGAGGGCCTCTCGGCCGCCGAATTCGCCCCGTACGCCCAGGGGTTGCCACGGATGCTGCCGGCGCTGATCGAGGACTGGGCGCGCCACGCGGACGAGGGCCGGCACCCGGGCGAGCGGGCCACCGTCGCCTCGGCCGCCGCCGGGCTGGCGCACGTCGCCCGCACGGCCCGCGCCCGCGGCCTGGACACCGGCGTGCTCGACGCCGCCCTCGCCCTCACCGAACGGGCGGTCGCGGCCGGTCACGGCGCGGACGGTGTCTCCGCCCTCACCGGGACCATGGCGCCGACGACCCCCCGGGGCCGCTGACCGTCACTGGGCGAGGTAGCCGCCGTCCACCGGGAGTACGGCACCGGTGATGAAGGACGCCTCGTCGGAGGCGAGGAAGAGGACGGCGGAGGCCACTTCCGCCGGGGAGCCGAGGCGGCGCATCGGGTGGAGCTGCTCGATGGCGGCGAGGTACTCGGGTCCACCGGGCTCGTCCCGCAGGCGGGCGACCCGCTCGGTGGTGATGGTGCCGGGAGCCACGGCGTTGACCCGGATGCCCCGGTCGGCCCACTCCACCGCGAGGTGCTTGGTGAGGCCGGAGGCGACGAACTTGGCGGGCCCGTAGACGGCCTGGCCGCGCTGCCCTGCGACGCCGGAGATGGACGAGACGCAGACGATCGCTCCCCCGGCCGCTCCCCCGGACGTCCCCTCCCGTCCCGGCGCCATCGCCTCGATGGCGTACTTGCAGGTGAGGAACATGCCCCGCCCGTCGACCGCCATCACGCGGTCCCAGTCGTCGGCCCCCGCCTCGGTGATCTCCAGCAGCGGGATCACCCCCGCGTTGGCCACCAGGACGTCGAGCCGGCCGTGCCGTTCGACGGCGGCGGCGATCATCCGGCGGGCGTCCTCGTCCCTCGACACGTCGCCGACCACCGTGGTGACGGCCTGCGGCAGCTGTTCCGCCAGCCGCCGCAGGCCGTCACCGTCGAGGTCGGTGGCCACCACCGCCGCGCCCTCGCGGGCGAAGAGTTCGGCGACCGCGCGGCCGATCCCGTTCGCGGCGCCGGTGACCACACAGGACTTCCCGGCCAACCGCCCACCGGACCCCCGGGCGGCCGTGCTCTTCACATCCTCCATGACGCCGAACTGTAACCGCTCGGCGCCGATCGGTGACACCCCCCGCCCCCCGGACACCCCCCGGGTTCTGCTACGCCGCGGCCCGGGCGTCCGTGGCGAGGGCCTCGGCCGCGGGAAGGTTGGGCTGCGGGTGGGTGAGCAGGTGCACGCCGGCCGCCAGGGCGCCGCCGACCAGCGGGGCGAGGAGGAACAGCCACAGCTGCGAGAGTGCCGGGCCGCCCGCGAACAGGGCCGGGCCGAGGCTGCGCGCCGGGTTCACCGAGGTACCGGTGAGCGGGATGCCCACCAGGTGCACGACCACCAGGGCCATGCCGATCGGCAGCCCGTCGAAGCCGGTGGCGGCGAGCCGGTGGGTGACCGCGAGGACCACGTAGACCAGCAGGAAGGTCAGCACGACCTCGGTCAGGAAGGCGCCGCCGGCGTTGATGTGGACCTGCGAGCGGTCACCCCAGCCGTTGGTGCCGAGCTTGCCGTGGGTCTCCAGACCCGGGACCTGCTTGGCGAGCAGCAGCACCAGCGCCGCGCCCGCGATGCCGCCGAGCACCTGCGCCACCCAGTACGACACCGCCGTGCGGCCGTCGATCCGGCGGGCCAGCAGGAAACCGAGCGTCACCGCCGGGTTCACGTGGCAGCCGGAGATCGGGCCGATCGCGTAAGCGAGCGCGAGCAGCACGAGGCCGAACGCGAGGGCGATGCCCACCGAGCCGATGGCCTCCCCGGCCAGCACCGCAGCGCCCACCGCCAGCAGCACCAACAACAGCGTTCCGAGGAATTCGCCGACTACCGCTCGCCTGTCCATCCGGGTCCTCCTGACCTCGTACGCGCGGACGGCCTGGTGCCGCCCGTCGCTCCCGGTCAACCCTCTGCACTCGAATGGGCGAGCGCATGTCGGCCGACCGGCTGAACCCCGTGATCACGGGGATTCCGAGCGTCGGATTATTCCAAACGAGTGAAAATCAGACCAATCCGGACTTAGGGAACGATCAGGACGATCTTCCCCCGCAGGTGGCCACGCGCGCTCTCGGCCTGCGCCTCGGCCGCCTCCGCCAGCGGCAGCTCCCGGTGCAGCGGGAGCGTCAGATCGCCCGCCTCGAACAGGTCGAGCGCACCGTTCAGCGCCGGCCGGTCGTACGTCGCGGTCGCCTCGCCACCGGTGAACCGGACCCCGTGCTGCTCGGCGCCCTGCCAGTCGGCGATGGTCAGCACGTGCTCAGCGTCACCCGCCAGCTCGACCGACAGCGGCAGCAGGCCCGCCCCGGCCGCGTCCAGCACGCGGTCCACACCCCCGGGCGCGGCGGCGCGGACCCGCTCGGCCAGCCCCTCGCCGTACGCCACCGGCAGGGCGCCCAGCTCGCGCAGGTACGCGTGGTTGGTCTCGCTCGCGGTGCCGATCACCCGGATCCCCCGGGCCCGGGCGAACTGCAGCAGCAGCGTGCCGACGCCGCCCGCCGCGCCGTGCACCAGCAGCGTGTGGCCGGACTCGGCGCCCAGCAGGTCGAGGGAGCGCCAGGCGGTCTCGGCGGCCACCGGGATCGCCGCGGCCCGCGCCCAGCCGAGCGCGGCCGGCTTGCGGACCAGCCGGTCCGCCTCCGCCACCGCGTACTGCGCGTACCCGCCGCCGTGCACCGCGCCGAGCACCTCGTCGCCGGGCCGCCACTCGGTGACACCCGCGCCGACGGACTCCACCACGCCGGCGACCTCGTAGCCGACGACGGCGGGAAGGGTGACCGGGAACAACCCGGTCAGCGCGCCGGAGCGGACCTTGTGGTCGAGCGGGTTGACGCCGGCGGCGCGCACGGCGATCCGCACCTGGCCGGGGCCCGGCGCGGGCACCTCGACCTCGATCGACCGCAGGACGTCCGTGCCGCCGTACTCGGCGAAGCCGATGGCCTTGGCCGGAAGGGCGCCGGCGTTCGAAGTGTTACCCATGGGAATGCCCACCGTTCGTTCCTGGGGACTTGGCTCGTCCCGGTGACGGCTCCAGCCTGGTACGGGAGGCCGGGCCGTCCGCCCCGTCGTTCGGGTGGTTCCACCTGTCCGTTCGGCCAGGCCGGTGGGGAACGGGCGCGAACTACGCTGGCCGGCATGGTGGAGCAGCCGCGCGGCGACGGTAAAGACGGGCACGGGGACAGGCACGGGGACGGGCACGGGCACGGGCACAGCGACGACGGGGCAGTGGGGCCCGGCGGATGGTCCTGGGACGACCCCGTGGGTGCGCTGGCCCTCACGGCCGAGGTGCTGCGCACGCCCCGGTCGAGGCTCATGCCGAGGATCTCCGAGGTGCTCGCCCCGCTCGTCCCGCACCTCGCGCTGGCGCAGCTGAGCGGGATCTGCACGCACTCCCCCGCGAGCGTCACCGGTCCCGAGGAGCTCTCGGCGGCGATCACCGGCGCCGAACTGGCCCGGCTCGGCCAGGAGGTGACGCCCGGCCGGCCCTGGCAGGGCGAGGCGGTGCTCGGCGGGCGCCCGCGCCCGGCGGTCGCCGTGGCGGCGGCGCCGGCCGGCAGCAACGGCGCGCTGCTGGTCCTGGTCCGCGCGGCAGGGGTGGACGGGGGCGGCGGCCGCACTCAGGCGCCGCTGCCCGAACGGGCGTTGCGGGTGCTGCAGCAGCTGTGGGAGCTGCTGACCGCGCACTCCCACCACCGGGCCGTCGACGCCGCGCCCACGCACGCCGCCGCCTCGCGCGCCTCGGCGAGCGCCCGGGCGCGCACCATCGCCGAGCTCGGCGGCGCGCACGCCTCCGCGCTCTCGGCGATCCTCGCGCCGCTGCGCTCCGCCGCCCTGGACGACGCCACGGCCCGGCGCAACGCCGCCGAGCTGGCCGTGACCGCGCTGCTCGACCTGCGCGGCGCCGCCGCGCTCGACCGGGAGCTGAGCGAGGAGCCGGCGGCCACGGCGTTCGCCCGACTCGCCGACACGGTCAGGCCGTTGCTGCGGCACAGCCCGGTCCGCCTGGACCTGCTGGCCCCGGTCGAGGGGGACCGCTCGGTCCCCGCCGACACCGCGCACACGGCCCGCGCCGCGGTCCGCTCCACCGTGCTCGCCATGCTGGAGCAGGACGGCCTGAGCCGCCTGCACGTGCGGTGGCAGTTCGTCGAGAACGGCCTGCGGGCGGTCGTGCGGGACGACGGCCCGGGTCTGCTGACCGCCGACTCGCTCGCCGTCCACCGCACCGCCGACCTGATCGCCGCCCTGGCGGGCCGCCTGACGGTCGACGCCGTCCCGGGCTGGGGCACCACGGTGACCGTCGACCTGCCCCGGCACGCCCCGGAGGCCTGCTCGGGCACCTCGACCGACCCGCTGGTGGGCCTGCACCCACGGGAGTTGGAGGTCCTGGACCAGCTCGCCCACGGCCGCCGCAACCGCGAGATCGCCCACGCCCTGCACATCAGCGAGTCCACGGTGAAGTTCCACGTCGCCAACATCCTGGCCAAGCTCGACGTCGCCTCCCGAGGCGAAGCCGCCGCCCTCGCCCACCGCGCCGGCCTCCCCACCCCACCCCCGACCCCCCTCCACGCCGCCTCCTGACCCCCCACCTGGCACAGCCCGCCCCGGGGCAGTGGAGGAGCAGCATGCCCGCCACCCCGGAGTGGGAAGTCGGCCCCACGCCCGCCGGGCTCAGTAGTAGTGGCGCAGGGTTGGCCGGAGGGCGGACCAGGGGCGGTGGGGGCCGGGGCAGCGGAGGATGGGGGCGTGCTGTTCCCCGTTGGGGACGGTGTGGCCGGTGTCGACCCGGGCTACGGGGCGGCAGTCGGTGACATAGCGCTCCACGTCGGGAGATCCGGCCGGGTGGACGAGGAGGACCGGGCCGTCGAGGCCCGGCGGAGCGGGAAGTCGGATCCGCCGACTTCCCGCTCCGCCGTCTTCCCGCTCCGCCGGCGCGGCTCAGGGGGCGCGGCTCAGGGGGCCTCGGTGGCGAAGGCGCAGATCGTGTGGGGGCGGGTGCAGGGGTCGGGCACGAGGGAGGAGAGGAACGCTGTGGCCGAACCCGAGGGAGCCGAAGGGCCCGGCGCCGCCGGCGGGCGGGGGGCCGGGTCGTCCCGTCCGTCGCCGAGCAGCAGGGTGACGGCGCCCCCGACCACGACCAGCACCGCCCAGACGGCCACGGCGGCGCGCTGCCACCGCTTCGTCCGAAGCGGACCCGTCAGACCCCTCACCCCCACGTCGCCTCCTTCGGGCGGGAGCGGGCGCGCAGGTGGAGGCGTTCGCCCTGCTTGCCGAAGAGGCTGAGGACCTCGACGTCGCCCGTACCCGTGGAGCCGAACCAGTGCGGGTTCTGGCAGTCGAACTCGGCCGCCTCACCGGGGGCGAGGACGACATCGTGCTCGCCGAGCAGCAGCCGCAGGCGGCCGGAGAGCACGTAGAGCCATTCGTGGCCGGTGTGGGTGGCGAGCGAGGGGGTGTGCTGGGCCTCCGGGATCGTGATCTTGAACGCCCGGGGCTCGGTGCGGTGGCGGGAGAGCGGGACGAAGGTGCGCCCGTCGGCCCGCCCGGGGTGCTGGTGGACGCGCGGGTCCTGGACGCGCGGGGCGGCGACGATCTCGTCCAGCGGGACGGCGAGGGCGGCCGCGATGGGCAGGAGGAGTTCCAGGCTGGGCTTGCGCTGTTCGGACTCCAGCCGCGACAGCGTGCTCTTGGAGATGCCGGTGGCCTGGCCGAGGTCGGCCAGCGACATGTCCTTGCGCTCGCGCAGCCGGCGCAGCCGGGGGCCGATCTGGCGCAGGGTGGCGGCGATCTCGGGGTTGGCGTCCTGGTCCATACGCCCGATCGAACCAGGCCGTCCCGGTTCCGGCAACGCGACTTCCCGGGAACGCGAAGCGACGTGGGCCACGACCGCTACCCCGGCGGGCGGCGCGGCAGCGGCAGCGGCAGCAGGTGGTGCAGCGGCCGGCCGGCGGCGGCCCAGCTCTCCAGGCGGGCGCGGTCGACCCAGTGGACCCCGTACCGGTCGCCCCGGGCCATCGCGTCGCGGGTGAGGCCGCCGTTGGTGACGACCACGGCGACGTCGGCGCCGTGCACCGGACCGGCGGTCCCCTTGACCTGGTACATCACCCGCACGCCGACCTTGGCGCCGACGGTGGTGTGCTTGGCCTGGAGGACGATCCGGCCGTGCCGGGGGTGGTGGCCGATCACATCGGCGGCCCGGTCGCCCTGCCCGCCGACCTTGTCGGCCGTCCAGCCGTCGCGGACCAGCAGGTCGCGCAGCGCGTACTCGAAGTCCCGGTCGCCCATCGCGTCCACCTCGGCGAGGCTGAGGCGCAGGCCGGCCCGCCGTTCGGCGCGGGTGCGCTCCAGCACGGGGGCGCACCCGGCGCCGGCGAGGGCGAGCAGCGCGACGGCGGCGAGGAACACCCAGGACCGCAGCAGCGCCTGGGTGGCGCCGAGCACCGCGACCGCGGCCGCCACGGCGACGAGCGCCGCCGCCAGCCGCTCCACCGGTCCGCGCGGGGCGCGGAAGCGGCCCGCCATCAGGGCGCCACCGTGCCGGAGGACGCGGGGGCCGGCGGCGCGGCGGCGTCGTCGCGGTGGCCGACGAAGTGGCCGTGGAGGTAGAAGGCGGCGAGCGCCCCGGCGATCACCCACCCGCTGGTCCGCCGCCCCGCACCGCCACCGTTCCCGCCACCGCCCGAACCGGGTCTGCGCCGGACGTGGGCGCGCACCCGGACCCACTCGCCGTCACCTGCCATATCTGCCTCCTCCTCCCGAGCGACAGCCTTCGGTCTAGCAGCGGCGACCGACAGCGGCGGGCCGTTGTTCGGTACCCGCACCACCGCACCGCCGCGATCCGGCCACGCGCACCCCGTCCGCTCCTCCCCGTGTACGCCGCCCCGGCGGCCCCACACCACCACCGACCTGCGGAAACACCCCGCGCCGACTTGACGGGAACCCATCCGGCGCCCGCCCCCGGACGCGCGCCGCCCGGGCGTCCCCGCACACGCCGGCGGCGCCGGACCCGTGCCGCCCCGGACATCCCGCCCGACCGGCTGTCACATCCGGGCGCGCCGCGTCGTCTCCCTCTCGACAGCCTCACAGCCTCGACAGCGTCCGCCACCGGGTCGACCGGAACCGGCCGGACAGCGACGAGCAACGAGCAACGAGCGACGAGCGACGGAGGACGGGCCCATGGCACGGCGGCGGATCACCATCATCGGCGGGGGCTTCGGCGGTCTGACGGCGGCCATCGCGGCCGCCGAGGCCGGCGCCGAGGTGACGCTCCACGAGGCGCACCGCAGGCTCGGCGGCCGGGCGCGCACCACCCGGGCGCCGTACCGGGCGAACGAGGGGCCGCACGCCTTCTACCGGCGCGGCCCGCACTGGGCGTGGCTGCGCCGGCGCGGGCTGGTCGGGCCATTGGCCCGGATCCCGCTCGGCGCGCTGCTGCGCACCCGCTACCTCCTCGACGGCCGGACGCGCGCGCTGCCGCCGTTGGCGCTGTCCCGGCTGGCGGCCCGCCGGGACGCGCCCGTCGGCCGGACCTTCCTGGGCTGGGCGAGCGAGGTGGCGGGTGAGCGGACGGCCCGGGCGGCGGCCAACTTCGCGGCCGTCGCGACCTTCCACCACGACCCGGGGCTGCTGTCGGCCGCGTTCACCCAGGAGCGGCTGCGCCGGGCCGCGAGCCTGCCGCCGGAGGCGGTGTACCCGGTGGGCGGCTGGCAGTCGGTGATCGACCGGATGACGGCCCGCGCCTGGGAGTCGGGCGTGCGGATCGAGACCGGCTCACGGCTGGGGGCGCTGCCGCCGACCAACAACCCGATCGTCGTGGCGACTTCCCTGGAGTCGGCGCGCCGGCTGCTGGACGACCCGGGCCTGTACGGGGCGAGCGGCCGGACGCTGCTGCTCGACGTGGCGCTGCGGTCGCGGCGGGGCGACGCCTTCTTCGTCTCGGACCTCGACGGCACCGGCTGGGCGGAGCGCTTCAGCACCCAGGACGACAGCCTGGCGCCTCCCGGCGAGCAGCTGGTCCAGGCCCAACTGCCGCTGGCCCCTGACGAGTCGAGGGAGTCGGGGCTGGCCCGGGCCGAGCACCTGCTGGACCTGGGCTTCCGGGACTGGCCCGAGCGGCTGCTCTGGCGCCGCGCCGCGGTGGCCGCCGGGCGCACCGGCGCCGTGGACCGGCCCGGCACCACCTGGCGCGACCGCCCGGCCGTGGACCGCGGCGACGGCGTCTACCTGGTCGGCGACCAGGTCGCCGCCCCGGGGGTGCTGAGCGAGGTCTCGTTCACCAGCGCGCTGGAAGCCGTCTCGCTGGCCCTGGCCGGCCACCCGGCCCACCGCTCCGCCCACCGCTCCGCCCACCGGGCGGCCCGCTGACTCCCGCCCCCGTGCACCTACCCGGGGGCGGCGCCGGTGCGCAGCACGGCCTGGTCGCCGTGCGGGCCGTAGAGGTGGAGGATCTCCACGGCGTCCGGTCCGGCGGGGCCGAACCAGTGGGGTTCGGCGGTGTCGAACTCGGCGGCCTCGCCCGGGTGGAGGGTGAGGTCGCGGCCGCCGACGAGCAGGCGCAGCTCGCCGGCGAGCACGTAGAGCCACTCGTAGCCGGCGTGGCTGACGAGCCTGGGTTCGCGCGGGGCGAGCACCTGTTTGAAGACCTGGACGCGGCCGGGGTACTGGGTGAGCGGGACGAGGACGCTGCCGGGGTCGCGGTGGCGGGGCCGCAGATGGAGGCGGGGGTCGCCGGTGGCGGGGGCGGCGATGAGGTGGTCCAGGGCGATGCGGTGGGCGCGGGCGAGCGGGATGAGCAGGTCGAGGGTGGGGCGGCGGTGGCCGGACTCCAGGCGGGAGAGGGTGCTCACCGAGATGCCGGTGGTGGTGGCGAGGGCCTCCAGGGTGAGGCCGCGGGCGAGGCGCAGCGCGCGCAGCCGGGGCCCGATGGCGGCGATCGTCTCGGCGACGTCGTCGGTCGTGGTGGGGTCGGCGTCCATGGGGCCGATTCTGCCTCCCGGCCACCGGTTTGCGGTTTCGGCAAGGACGCTGGGCCGATGTCGTCACCCGGCTCCAGCATGGGCGCGCCGTTACGACGATCCGACCGGAAGGCGGGCCCCGCCCCATGAGCAGCACCACCACCGCAGCGACCGCACCACCGCCGCCCGTCCTCCTCAGCGCCCGCCGCCGCTGGACGGTGCTCGCCGTCTGCGCGCTGAGCCTGTTCCTGGTCGGCCTGGACACCACGATCGTCAACGTCGGCCTGCCCGCGATCGGGCGCGGCCTGCACGTGGGCACCCGCGATCTGGAGTGGATCGTGGACGCCTACACGGTCGTCCTCGCCAGCCTGCTGATCACCTCCGGCGCGCTCGCCGACCGCTTCGGGCGGCGGCGGGTGTTCCAGTGCGGGCTGCTGGTCTTCGGCCTCGCCTCGCTCGGCTGCGCGCTCGCGCCGTCGACGGGCACGCTGGTCGCGGCGCGCGCCGTGCAGGGCGTGGGCGCCTCGATGCTCAGCCCGGTGGCGCTGGCGATCGTGGTGAACGCCATGCCCGACCCCCGGGAGCGGGCCCGGGCGATCGGGGTGTGGGCGTCGGTGTTCGGGCTGAGCATGGCGGCCGGGCCGGTGACCGGCGGCGCGCTGGTCGCGGCGTTCGGCTGGCGGTCGGTGTTCTGGGTGAACGTGCCGGTGGTGGCGGCGGCCGTGGTGCTGAGCGTGCTGTTCGTGCCGGAGTCGCGCGCGCCGCGCACCCGCCGGCTCGACCTGCCGGGCCAGCTGCTGCTCACCGCGGCGGTGTCGGCGACGGTGGCCGTGCTGATCGAGGGGCCGCGGCTCGGCTGGTCCTCGCCGTGGGCGCTCGCCGGGTACACGGTCGCGGCGGCGGCCACCGCCGGGTTCGTGGTGGCCGAGCGGCGCCGGGCCGAGCCGCTGATGGACCTCGGGCTGTTCCGGCGGCCGGCGTTCAGCACGGCCGTCCTGGGCGCGGTGGCGGTGTTCGTGGCGCTGACGGTGAGCCTGCTGCTCACCACCTTCCAGTTGCAGCACGCGCGCGGGTGGACGCCGCTGGCCGCCGGGCTGGCCTCGCTGCCGATGGCGCTCGGGGCGACGGTGTGCGCGCCGCTGTCGGGTGTGCTGGTGAGCAGGGGCGGGCCGCGCCGGCCGCTGCTGCTGGCGGCCTGGTTCACGGCGGGCGGCGGGGCGCTGCTGCTGGTGCGCGGCTACCTGTCCGACGGCAGCGCGGCGGACGTGCCGCTGCTGCTGCTCGCCCTCCTGCTGCTGGGCACCGGGTTCGGCTTCGCCAACGCCCCGATCACCAACACCGCCGTGGGCGGCCTGCCGGCGGACCGCGCCGGGGTGGCCGGGGCGATCACCTCGACGGCCCGCCAGCTCGGCTCGGCCGTCGGCATCGCCGCCGCCGGCGGCCTGCTCGCGGGAGCGGGCACCACCCCGGCCGACCTGACCGCCGCCTCCCGGCCGGGCTGGCTGCTGGTCACGGCCTGCGGCCTGTTCCTCCTCCTGGTCGCCCGCGCCTCCCGCCGACGCTGAGCGGAAAATCGCTCGCACCCCGTCCGGACCGCGTGTTACGGTCCCCGACGAGCCCGGCCGGACGGCCTGTCGGGCTCGTCCGAGTCGATGGAACCGACGGAACCGGCGGAACCGGCGGAACCGGCGGAAGAAGGGGGAGGTGGACCGTGGTCACGGTGATAGCCGCTGCGCATGTGCTGCGCGGCACCCGGACTGTCCTCACTCCCCGGGTCCCGGTCTGACACCTCGCTCTCCGGGGCCCCCTCCCAAGGGTTTCCCATGTCTTCTTCCGCTTCCACCTCCCCCACCACCTGGCGCACCCGCGCCGAGACCCCCGCGGACGTCCCGGCCGTCCGTGAACTGACGCTGGCCGCGTTCGGGCGGCCGGCCGAGGCCGGGATCCTCGACGCGCTCCGCGCCGACGAGGGGTGGCTCGACGGCCTGTCGGTCGTCGTCACCGACGCCGCCGACCCGGCCGGCTCCCCCGTCGGGCATGTCGTGCTGACCCGCGCGTTCATCGGCGAGGTGCCGGCGCTCGCCCTGGGGCCGGTGTCGGTGCACCCGGACCGCCAGCGCGCCGGCGCCGGCTCGGCCGCCGTCCGGGCGGTGCTGGACGCCGCCCGCGCGCGGGGCGAGCGGTATGTGATCCTGCTCGGGCACCCGTCGTACTACCCGCGGTTCGGCTTCGGCCGGGCCTCGGCGCACGGCATAGCGCTCACCGTCGACGCCCCGGACGAGGCGTGGATGGCGCTCGGCCTGGATCCGGAGCGCCACCCGCTGCCGTCCGGGACCGCCCGCTGGGCGGCCGCGTTCGGCATCGGGTGACCGGACCGGGACCGCCCGTCCGCGGGCGGTCCCGGCACCACACCGGTCGTCCCGGCACCACACCGGTCGTCCCGCCGCTACTCCTGCGGCGGGACGACCGCCGCCGGCGTGCCACCGGTCAGCTTCAGCAGTTCCTCGTACGTCATCGGCACCACCGTGTGCGGGTGTCCGGCGGCGGCCCACAGCAGGTCGTAGCCGGCCAGGTCGGTGTCGACGACGGTGCGCAGCGGGGCCGGGTGGCCGACGGGGGCGACGCCGCCGATGGCCTGGCCGGTGGCCTCGCGGACCTGGGCGGCGCTCGCCCGGGTGATCGGGCCGGTGCCCAGGGCGCTCGCGAGGTGGGCGGTGTCGACGCGGTGGGCGCCGCTGGTCATGACGAGCAGGGGCGCGCCGTCGCAGACGAAGACCAGGCTGTTGGCGATGGCGCCGACCTCGCAGCCGAGGGCGGCGGCCGCTTCGGCGGCGGTGCGGGCGGAGTCGGGCAGGACGCGGATCTCCCCGGGCAGGCCGGCCTCGGCGAGGGCGTCGGCCACCGCCCGGCTGCGGCTGGGCAGGGACGTGTCGTCGGTCATCGCCCCATCCTGCCCCACCGCCGCCGGCGCGGCGCCGGCCCGCCCGACGGCGGTGGGCACGGCCCGCCCGACGGCGCTGAGCACCGCCCGGACGCCGGCCGCCAGCACCGAGGAGTCCCGCCCGGCGCCCCAGACCACCTGCCCGTCGACCCGCGCCTCGACGTAGGCGACGGCGTCGCTGTCGGGGCCGGTGCGGACGGCGTGCTCGGTGAACTGCAGGATGTCCACGGCGTGCCCGGCCGCGCCGAGCGCCGCCGTGACGGCGGCCAGCGGCCCGTTGCCCTCGCCGCGGTGCGCGGCGCCGGCGAGTTCGAGCGAGGCCCGGTGCCGTCCGCCGGCCTCCCCGGTGTGCCAGCGCGCCGACGCCGGCACCGCGTCCAGGTAGGTGGCGGCGAACAGCGCGTACAGCTCGTCGGCGGTGATCTCGCGCCCGCTGTCGTCGGTGGACTCCTGGACCACCCGGGAGAACTCGATCTGCAGCCGGCGCGGCAGGTCCAGCCCGTGCCCGGTCTGAAGCAGATAGGCGATGCCGCCCTTGCCGGACTGGCTGTTGACCCGGATCACCGCCTCGTAGTCGCGTCCGAGGTCCGCCGGGTCGATCGGCAGGTAGGGGACGTCCCAGGGCGCCTGCCGCTCGGGGACGCCGAGTCGGGCGGCGGTGGCGGCGTGGTGGGCGAGGCCCTTCTTGATGGCGTCCTGGTGGGTGCCGGAGAAGGCGGTGTGGACGAGGTCGCCGGCGTAGGGGTGGCGTTCGGGCACGGGCAGCCGGTTGCAGTGCTCGACGGTGCGGCGGATCTCGTCGATGTCGGAGAAGTCGACCATCGGGTCGACGCCCTGGGTGTGGAGGTTCAGCGCGAGGGTCGCCAGGTCGACGTTGCCGGTCCGCTCGCCGTTGCCGAACAGGCAGCCCTCGACGCGCTGGGCGCCGGCCAGCAGGGCGAGTTCGGCGCAGGCGACGCCGGTGCCCCGGTCGTTGTGCGGGTGGACGGAGAGGATGACGGCGTCGCGCCGGGCCAGCTGCCGGTGCAGGTACTCGATCTGGTCGGCGTAGACGTTGGGGGTGGCGATCTCGACGGTGGCGGGCAGGTTGTGGATCACCGGCCGGTCGGGGCTCGCGTCCCACAGTTCGGTGAGGCCGTCGCACAGTTCCAGCACGTAGTCCGGCTCGGTCAGGTTGAAGACCTCGGGCGAGAACTGGAAGCGGATGCCGGGGTGGTCGCCGGCCCGGCGGGCCATCCGTTCGGCGGCGGCGGTGACCAGGTCCCGTACCTGGGCGCGGTCGCGGCCGAGGACGAGGTCGCGCCAGACGGGGGCGGTGGCGGTGTAGAGGTGGACGACGACCCGGGGCAGACCCGCGACGGACTCGAAAGTGCGGTCGATCAGGTCGGCGCGGGCGGCGGTGAAGACCACCACGGTGACGTCCTCGGGCACCGCGCCGGGGGTGGTGGCGAGGTGGCGCACGAAGTCGAAGTCGGTGCGGCTGGCGGAGGGGTAGCCGACCTCGATCTCCTTGAAGCCCATCGCGAGGAAGAGGTCGAACATCCGGCGCTTGCGGGCCGGGTCCATCGGTTCGGCGAGCGCCTGGTTGCCGTCGCGCAGGTCGACCGGCACCCACAGCGGGGCCCGTTCGAGCCGCCGGGCGGGCCACTGGCGCCCGCCGGGCAGGGCGTCCGGGGCCGGCAGCGGGACGCGGGCGTGGGCGGGGCGGTAGCGGTGGAACGGCATGGCGCTCCCGCGTTGGGTGTTCCAGGCGGGGGCGTCGGCCGGGACCGGTCCGGCGGGCGTCCGGAGGGTGGCGAACGGCTTGACGTTCTGTGCGGATTCGGTGGAGCGCACGGGGTGCGGCGTCCTTCCCTGGTTCGGTGTCGAGGGGACGACGACCGGCAGCACGGCGACCCGCAGCGGGGTGCCGGTCTGTCAGACCCCGCTGCGGCCACCGAGAAGAAGGCTCCACGTCTGCATGATGCCGGGTACCGTAGCGGTGAACCACCGGTCGGGACAACCCCGTTCCATCCACCGGGACGTGCCCGGGGGGCCGGTACGAGCGGGCACGGAGCGGCCGCGCCGGCACGTCCGGCACGTCCGGCACCGCCCCGGCGGGACGCCGGCGAGCCCGCCCGACGGGACGCCGACCGGCGCTCCGAAGGGCCGTGAACCCCCTGCTGCGGCCGTGTTAAGGACTTGTGTGTGCACCGCCCGAAGATCGAACGGGCTTTCACTCCTCACACACCGTATGACTAGTATCGCCTCGTCATAAAGCCCGTGCCCCGGTCGGCACGGCCCCTCCCGGGCCGGCCGCCAGCCCCAAGGAGTCAGCTCTGCGCGCGCGTGCGAATCGGCGGCCCCCGACGCCGAAGGCCCCCCGCAGGCGTCGTCCGCGCCTGTCACTGCGGACGGCTCTGCTCGTCCTCGCCCTCGTCCCCAGCATCGCCCTGGCCGTCCTGTGGGCGGTCACCAGCGGTGTGACCTTCTTCGACTTCCAGCGCCTGGCGGCCCAGGGCCTGCTGGCCCAGAAGGCGGGACAGCCGTCCAACATCGTCTACTACAACCTCCAGGAGGAGCGCCGGCTCAGCGCCGAGGCGCTCGCCCGGCCCGGCACGGTCACCGACCAGCTGAAGCGCCAGCGCCAGCTCACCGACGAGGCCGTGCAGAAGTTCCAGGCGCTGTCCCGGGAGACCGCCGACAGCGCGCCCGCCGAGGTGCTCTCGGCCGTCGCCGAGGCCCGGCGCGCGATGGAGAAGCTCGGCGACCAGCGGGCCGCCGTCGACCGGGGCGGCGTCGACCAGCAGGTCGTCTACGCGTACTACACCGATCTGATCGCCGTCGACCTGCGGCTGTTCACCGCGCTCAGCCACGTCGACACCGGCGAGGTCACCTGGATCTCCAAGACCCTGGTCAACGCCTTCTGGGCGAAGGAGATGCTGGCCCGCGAGGACGCGATCCTCGCCCGCGGCTGGCCCTCCGGCAAGCTCAGCGCCTCCGACCACCAGCTCGTCCAGGCGGCGATCGGCGCCCAGGACCACCTCTTCACCGTCCAGATCGTCCCCTATCTCCCCGAGGACGAGCGGGGCGCCTGGTCGGAGCTGATGAGCGGCGCCGCGTGGCAGGCCAAGGCCTCCGTGGAGCAGGCGCTCACCCGCCCGGCCGCCGCCGAGGCGACCGGCACCGTGCGGCTGCCGCAGCTGCAGGACCAGTGGCGCCAGGCCGTCGACCAGATCAACCCGCAGCTGGTGAAGCTGATGGAGACCCGCACCGACGGCGTGGTCGAGGTCGGCAAGGGCTCGATCCTCTCGCTGCTCACCCGGGTCGCGCTGACCGCCGTGATCGGCCTGCTCGCGGTGATCGCGGTGGTCCTCGCCAGCTGGCGGCTGACCCGCTCGCTGCGCCGCCGGATCAAGGACCTGCACCACCAGGCGCAGGAACTGGAGCGCACCCTGCCCGAGGTGGTCGAGCGGCTCGCCCGCGGCGAGCAGGTCGACGTCGAGGCGGAGAGCCGGGCGATCACCGCCGGGGCGCACGCCCGCGGCGGCGACGAGCTGGCCGAGCTCGGCCAGGCGATGAACCTGGCCCGCACCGCCGCGCTGGAGACCGCCGTGCGGCAGGCCGAGCAGCACCGGGGCTTCGAGCGGCTGCTGCAGCGCATCGCCCGCCGCACCCAGCTGCTGATCGGCCAGCAGCTGCGCAAGCTGGACGCCCTGGAGCGCCGGCACGAGGACCCGGAGGTGCTGGAGGGCCTGTTCGACCTCGACCACCTGACGGCCCGCCTGCGCCGCTACGAGGAGAACCTGGTCATCATGGCCGGCGGCCAGCCGCAGCGGAAGTGGCGCAAGCCGGTGCCGCTGCTGGACGTGCTGCGCTCGGCGCAGGGCGAGGTGCAGGAGTACCGCCGGATCGTGCTGGACGTCGAGGGCCACCCGTGGCTCTCCGAGCGGGCGGTCGGCCCGGTCGCCCACGTGGTCGCCGAGCTGATGGAGAACGCGGCCAGCTTCTCGAAGCCCCCGACGCCGGTCGACGTGCGGGCAGCCGTCGTCGGGCGCGGGCTGGCGATCGAGATCGAGGACCGCGGCCTCGGCATGGACCTGGAGCAGTACGACGCGGCCAACGCGCTGATGGCCGCCGCGCTCGCCGACGACCCGCCGCGCACGGACATGCTGGCGCGCGGCGACGACATCCGCCTCGGCTTCCACGTGGTGGGCCGGCTGGCGGCCGCGATCGGCCTGCAGATCGAGTTCCGCCCGTCGGCCTTCGGCGGGACCAGAGTGGTCGTGCTCGTCCCCGGCGAGTACGTGCTGGACGGCGACGCCGGGCTGCCGGACGGCGCCGACGTCACCCCGATCCCGCTGGCCCGGCGCCAGCGGCCCGAGCAGCGCAAGGAGCCCGCGCCGCTCGCCTCGGTGACCGAGATGCCCTCGGCCGCGACGGCCCCCTCGGCCCCGACGGCGCCGGCGTCCTCGCCGGTCGTCGCGGTGGACGAGGCGGAGGAGCGCGCGGCCCGCACGGCGCCCGGGGCGGACCCGGACCCGACGGGCGCCGACTGGTTCACCCCCGGCGCCCACCCGGCGCCGGCGGCCCAGGCCTTCGGTTACGTCGAGTACGTGCCGCCGTCGGACGACGAGGTGTTCAAGGCCCCGGTCCGCGACGGCTTCGACGACTCCCACCCCGGCGGCGACGGCGCCGTCGAGGGCGCCGGGTACGTCGGCTTCGACGGGTTCGACGGCTTCGACGGAGCCTTCGCGCACGGCGGCACTGACGGCACCGACGGCTACCTGTACCCGCTCGCCGGCTCGGGCGGCGGACCGGCCGAGCACGGCGCGCCGTACGGCGGGCCCGCGCAGCCCGGGTACGACGACCCCGCCTACCCGGACATCGCCTACGCGACGGTGACGCCCGCCGAGGCCCCGTACGCCGACGAGCAGTACCGGCCCGCCGACCACTACCGGCTGGCCGAGCGGCGCCGCGAGGACGGCACCGGCCCGGCGGACCGGCCGGCCCAGGCCCCCGCGCCGACCACCCCGGCCGCGCCGACGGCTCCGGCGGCGCCGGTGCCGGGCTCCCAGCCGCCGCTGCCGCAGCGGGTCCGCCAGGCCAGCCTGGCCGCCGAGCTGCGCGTCCCCCCGCCGCCCCGGTCCCCCTATGCCGGCGCTCCCGGCGGCACCGCGAACGCCGGCGGCGCCACCGGCCCGGCGGCGGGCCCGTTCCAGCGCCCGGCCCGCCGCTCGGGCGCCACGGTCGGCGCCTTCCAGCGCCAATCCCGGGCCGCCCGCGGCCTCGGCGACCCCCGGCCCGGTACCGACCCCGGCCGAGGCGGCCCCGACCACAGCGCACACGACCACAGCGGCCCCGACCGCACCGCCGCGGACCACACCGCGGCGCAGCGCGGCCTGCCGCCCGGCCCGGCCGCCCCCGCGGCCGTCACCGGCCCCCCGACTCCCGCGCCGGGTCCCTCCCCCTGGGCCCTGCCGGCCGCGGACCCCCGAACCACGAGGACGGAAGAGCAGTCATGAACCGCACCATCGCCACCCACCAGGACCTCGACTGGCTGCTGGACGGACTCGTCGACTCGGTGCCCGGGACGCGCAGCGCCGTGCTGCTCTCCGACGACGGCCTGGTGGTCAGCCACTCGCGCTCGATCGACCGCGCCGACGCCGAGCGCCTGGCGGCCGTCGCCACCGGCCAGCAGAGCCTCGCCCGGGGCATCGGCCAGCTCTTCGACGGCGGCCCGGTGCACCAGGTGATCATCGAGCTGGCCGAGCTCTGGCTGTTCGTCATCGCCGCCGCCCAGGGCACCCACCTGGCGGTGGTCGCCGACCAGGAGGTGGACGCCGAGGTGATGTCGGTGGCCATGCACCAGCTCGTCCAGCAGGTCGGCCAGAAGCTGAGCACCCCGGTCCGCAGCGAGTTCGACGCCTTCGCCGCCAGGAACCGGGGGTGACGCCACGGTGAGGCCGCACTGGAGCGAGCTGCCCGACGAGGACGAGGACGACGACTACGGCGCGGGGACGATGGTGCGCCCGTACACCATCACCCGCGGCCGGACGGCGCCGGAGCACGACCACCTCACCCTGATCACGCTGCTGACCACGGTGGAGGAGCTCGCCGATCCGGTGCTGGCCGCCCGGTCGTCCGGTGTCCGCGGGCTGCAGCCGGAACACCGCCGGATCCTGGAGCGGTGCCGCCGGCCGGCCGCCGTCGCCGAGGTGGCGGCCGGGCTCGACCTGCCGGTCTCGGTGACCAAGATCCTCCTGGGCGACCTGATCGCCCAGGGGTTGCTGCGGGCCCGGGCACCGATCTCGGTGGCCCGGGCCTCGGGGGACGGCGGCCTGGACCTCGGGCTGCTGACGGCCGTACGCGAAGGACTCCGGAGGCTCTGAACCATGGCACCATCCGCACCTCTCCCCTCCTCCCCGTCCCCCCTCACCGGCGCGGCGCCCGCGGCGCTGAAGATCCTGATCGCCGGCGGCTTCGGGGTGGGCAAGACCACCCTGGTCGGCTCGGTCAGCGAGGTCGCGCCGCTGCGCACCGAGGAGTACCTGACCCGCGCCAGCGAGGGCGTGGACGACCTGTCCGGGGTGGACAACAAGGACACCACCACGGTCGCGCTGGACTTCGGGCGGATCACGGTCAGCCCGGAGCTGGTGGTCTACCTGTTCGGCACGCCGGGCCAGGAACGCTTCTGGTTCATGTGGAACGACCTGGTGAACGGCGCGCTCGGCGGCATCGTGATCGTCGACACCCGCCGGCTGGAGAGCAGCTTCGCCTCGATCGACTTCTTCGAGAGCCGGGGCATCCCGTTCGTGGTGGCGATCAACTGCTTCCACGGCGAGAACACCCGCACCGTGGCGGAGATCAGGGCCGCCCTGGATCTCGACCCGCAGGTGCCGATGCTGGTCGGCGACGTGCGGGTGCGGCTGTTCGGGCGGGACCTGCTGCTCGCGCTGGTCGACCACCTGATGGAGCTGTCGGCCGGCACCCCGGTCCGCTGAAACGTTTCCCCAAGCCGCCCCCCGCCGCCTTCCTCTCCTCCCCCCTTCCTCTTGGAGTACCACCATGACCCCACCCCTGCGCGTCCTCGTCCACGGCGCCGGCATCGGCGGCCTGACCGCCGCCACCGCGCTCGCCGCCCGCGGCCACCGGGTCGACGTCGTCGAGCTGCGCGACGCCCTGGAGGCGCTCGGCGTCGGCATCATCCAGCCCTCCAACGCGCTGCACGTGATGCGTGGGATCGGCGTGCTGGAGCAGTGCCTGGCGGCCGGCTTCGAGTGGGAGGTGCTGACCATCTGCGACCCGGCCGGCGGCGTGGTCGCGAAGATCCCGCAGCCCCGGATGGACGACGCGCCGTCCAACAACGGCATCCCCCGCCCGGCCCTGGCCCGGGTGCTCGGCGAGGCCGCCACCGCCGCCGGCGCGACCCTGCGCTTCGGCACCACCGTCGCCGAACTCGTCGACGAGGGCGAGGAGGTGGCGGTCACCCTGTCCGACGGCAGCAGCGCCCGCTACGACCTGGTGGTCGGCTTCGACGGCATCGGCTCGCCGCTGCGCAAGCGGCTCTACGGCGAGAAGTACGCGCCCGAGTACACCGGCTTCGCCAACTGGCGGGTCACCCTGCCGCGTTCGCCCGAGGTGCAGGGCGTGGTGATGTCCACCGGCAACCTCGCGGCCAAGGCGCTGCTGACCCCGATCAGCGCCGACCTCATGTACCTGGGCTCGGTGTTCGCCGAGGCCGAGGACTTCCGCCCGGACCCGGAGCGCGCCCACGAGCAGCTCCGCGAGCGGCTGGCCGGCTTCGGCGGCCCGATCGCCGAGGCGCTGGCGCAGGTCACCGACCCGGCGGCGGTGGTGTACTCGCGGATCTCGCAGGTCACCGTCGAGGAGCCGTGGCACGTCGGTCGGGTGGTGCTGGCCGGCGACGCCGCGCACGCCTCCACCCCGCACCTGGCGCAGGGCGCCGCGATGGCCGTCGAGGACGCCCTGGTGCTGGCGCAGAGCCTGGACGCCGCCGAGTCGGTGCCCGCGGCGCTGGCCGCCTGGGAGGAGCGGCGCCGGCCGCGCGCCATGTTCGTGCAGGCGCTGTCCCGGGCGATCCTCAAGCAGGAGACCGGCACGCCGACCACCCCGGAGGAGGACGAGCTGCTGAAGGTCGGCATCCCCGGCGCGGCGCACGTCCTTGTCAAGCCCTACTGACCCGGACGCCCCTCCCGCCCGGTCGCCCGCACGCGAACCACCCGGGCCCGGTGCGGACTTGTGTCCGCGCCGGGCCCCGGACAGACTTGACACCCGTCCGACAAAGTGGCCAGCGCCCGAGGGGGGACGGATGACGCCGTCGTTGTTCCGCATGCTCGACCTGCACGAGGCCGTGGAACGGGCCCGGCAGCGCCCGGACGGACGGCTGTTCGTCTCCGACTACAACGGCGGCCACCCCTTCGTGGCCGACTACCTCGGCGACCTCGCGCACACCCCGCCGTACCGGCTGGGCGACGTCAGCCGCTACGCGGGGATCGACGAGGACGCCGCGCTGCGCGCCAAGATCGCCCGGCTGCACGAGAGTTACGACGCCGAACCGTGCTCCCCGGCCCAGGTCGTCCCGGCCGGCGGCTCCAGCGCGCTGGTCGGCACCTTCTGCACCTGGCTGCGCACCACCGGCCGCACCCGGATCCACTACCTGCCGCCGGTCTACTACAAGTTCGCCTACTTCTTCCGGCGGTTCGGCATCGAGCCGGTCCCGGTCGCCGAGGGGCACGCCCACCAGAGCGGCTTCGAGCTGCGGCTGCCGGACGAGCGGACCGTGCTGCTGCTCACCGACCCGGTCTGGTACACCGGCCGGCGGGTGCCCGAGCCGGTGCTCCAGCGGCTCGCCGAGTGGCAACTCGCCACCGGCTCCCTGGTGTTCGTCGACGGCACCTTCCAGTACATGCGCTGGGACGGCGGACGGCGCGAGCACTCCGCCGCGCTGCCCGCCGCCCTCACGCTGCGGATGGTCTGCCCCACCAAGTACCTGTCCATCCACGGCTACCGCTGCGCCCACCTGCTGGTTCCGGAGCCGCTGCGAGAACAGCTCGCCGAGCTGCACCTCAACCTGCACGGCGATGTCACCCTGGCCGACCGGCTGTTCGCGCACCGGGCCGCCGACCTGATGCTGCTCGAAGGCAACCACCGGCTGCTCGACCACGTCCGCGCCAACCACCAACGCCTCACCGCCGCCGGCCTGCTGGAGGACCAGGAGCGGATCGAGACCGGCTACTTCCTGTTCGCCCGCCCCACCGCCCCGCCCGAGCGCCTGCTCGCGCTGGACGGCCGCTACTTCGAACTCCCGGGCCACCCCGGCTTCGTGCGGATCAACCTGCTCAACGAGCCGGCGCTGGCGGGCCTGGAGGAGCTAGGGCGCGGCTGAGCCGGCACCGACGGCGCTGATCGCGTGCCGCCGCTCCCACACCGCCGCCGAGACCCGGGCCAGCAGGCGGGCGGCCGGGTCGGCGGCGGCCTCGTCGGCGCCCGAGGCGAGCGGGCCGGTGTAGCAGACGGCCAGCAGGTACGGCGGGCAGTCCTCCGGGTGGACCAGCGCGACGCAGTGCCGCACGCCGGGGAACCAGCCGTTCTTGAACGCCACCCTGGTCCCCGGCGGCAGCCCGGCCGCCAGGTCGACCCGGAAGGAGTTGCGCTCCAGCAGCTCCAGCAACTCCGGTTCGCCGTCCAGGGATTGCAGTAGCCTCACCAGGTCGCGCGCGGTGACCAGGTTGTGCACGCCCGCGTCGCGCGCCGGGTAGTCCTCGATCCCGCGCGGGCTGGCACTGCGGGCGGCCCCGGCCCGCCGCCACACCTCCTCCACCGCCGCGTGCCCGGCCCGGGCCAGGCAGAGGTTGGTGGCGAGGTTGGAGGAATGGGTGATCATCCGCTCGGTGAGCAGCCCCAGCGGCACGGTGGCGCCGAGCAGCGTCCACGGCACCGGGTCGCTGTCCCAGTCCGGATCATTGGCGAACTCCCCTCCGGCCCGCGAGAGGAAGGTGTTCACCACCGACACCGGTTCCCGCGGATCCGCGCCGGCCCGGCGCAGCGCGGCCAGCACGGCCACCTTCATCGTGCTCGCCGCGTCGTGCGGCTCGTCCCCGTTCCGCTCGAACACCGGTTCATCGCCCCAGGGGGCCACCACAACTGACAACATGTCCGCTCCAGTCCCCCCGCGCGCCGCCACCCAAACCGGTGCGCGCCGGAACGACCCCCCGACCGGCGGTGCGGGGCGCGGCCGGCCGACGGTTGAGGCGGCGCGCGGGGCCGGGGATACTCGTGGCGACTCTCGCATCCACCCCTGCACGCAAGGTTTCTGCCGATACGTCAGCTTGACGACTCCAGAAGGATCTCGCCCATGCCAACATCCCGTCAGGTCGGCCTCGCCCTCGCGATAGCGGGCTCCGCGGTCACCGGGACCGTGCTCCCGTCCACCGCGTACGCCGAAAGCACCGCGTACGCCGAAAGCACCGCGCACGCCGAGAACACCGTGCTCCATGTCGACAACGGCCCCCGCTCGAACTGCTCGGACTCCGGGACCGGCACCCGGGACCGGCCGTTCTGCACCGTCCAGGCCGCCGCCGACGTGGCCGAACCCGGCCAGACCGTCCAGCTCGCGCCGGACCGCCGGTTCACCGGCCAGGTCACCGTCCGGCGCTCCGGCGAGCCCGGCCGTCCGATCGTCTTCCAGGGCGCCGAGCCGACCGTGCACGCGCCGAACACCTCCGTGGGGACGCGGCACTGGGGCCGGGGGTCCACCCCCGCTCCGCACGCCTTCGTGTTCGAGGGCGTGCACGACGTCACCGTGACCGGCCTGCGCCTGGACGCCCCGCAGGAGGGCGTGCTCGTCAAGGACTCGACCCGGATCGCCGTGGACCACAACGACGTGGCGGCGGGCGACCCGGTCCGCGGCGGCGTGCGGGCCTTCCCGGCGGCGACCCCGAGCGTCCGGATCACCGGGGCGGGCTCGTACGTCACGGTGAGCCGCAACCGGATCTCCGCCGCGCCGGTGAGCGGCGTCGCGGTCGACGCCGGGACCTCCGGCGTGGTCGTCACCACCAACCTGATCACCGGGGGCGCGGGCCGGGGCGTGCTGGTCACCGACGCGCCCGGCACGATCGTGGTGGGCAATACCTTCGGGCGGAACTGCGGGAGCGACCTGGAGTTCGCCGGTGCCTCCACCGGGTCGGTGGCCGAGAACAACATCCTGGCCAAGCGTCCCGCCCCGCGCTGCGGCGGCACTCCGCCCACCGCGATCCCGCTGGTGGTGTCGGCCGAATCGATCCGGAGCACCAGGGTGGACTACAACACCATCGTGCCGTCGGGCCCGTACGCCTACTCCTGGGGCGGCACCCCGTTCGCCACCCCCGAGGCCTTCCGGGCCATCGGGCAGGGCGCGAGCGACAACGCCGTCGACCCGGGGTTCGCCGCCGACCGCGAGGACTACACCCCGGCCGCCGTGACGGGCGTGACGGACGCGGCCGACCCGAACGCCCTCGGCACCCTGGCCACCGACCTCCTGGGCGCCGAGCCGGCCGACCACCCGCGCTTCCCGAGCCCCACCGCCTGGGGCTACCGGGACCGCGGCGCCATCGAGCTCCAGGACCCGCTGCGCGTCCAGCTGAGCGCCCGCCCCCGCCCCCGGGCGGGCCACCCGCTCAACGCGCGGTTCGCGGTCGGGTACTCGGCCGGCTGGGTGCCGGGCGCCGCGACGCTGGACTTCGGGGACGGCAGCGCGCCGCGCGCGGTCGACCCCGGGTACGGGTCCGTCGACCACGACTACCCGGCCGCCGGGAGTTACACCGCGACGCTCACCGCCGGCGGCCCGGCCGGTCCGGTCCGCACCACCACCACCCGGATCACCGTCGGGTCGAAGAACGGCGGGTGACGGTCGGTCAGGGACGGCGGGCGTTGCGGTACGGGTGCCGGTGGTCGCGCGGCAGCCCGTGCGGGCGCGGCTGGCGGGGCCGTTCGGGGGCGAGCCGGGCGGCCGGCAGGAGGCTGGTGTCCAGCGGGTGGAGGGGCCCGGCGTCCTCGGCGAGCGCCGCGAGGTAGCGGGACCGGGGCTGCGGGGCGGCGCCGAGCGAGCGCACGTGCGGGGAGTCCCACTGGGCGTCCAGCAGCCGGCCGCCGGCGGCGGCGAAGCGGGCGGCGAGGTCGGCGACGGCGACCCGGGCGGCGTCCGGGCGGCGGTGGAACATCGAGTCCAGGCTGAGCACCGGCCCGGAGGCGATCCCGAACACCCCGCCGATCAGCTCCCCGTCCTGCCACACCTCCGCGCTGTGGGCCGCGCCGAGCCGGTGCAGCCCGGTCAGCGCCTCCTGCAACTCCGGGGTGAGCCACGGGGGTTCGCGCCCCTCGGCGCAGGCGGCGAGCACCTCCTCGAAGGCCTGGTCGGCGGTGGTCCACCAGTCCAGGCGGTTGCGCAGCAGCCGGGAGAGCTTGCGGCCGAGCTGGACGCCGTCGGCGGCGAGCAGCGGCCGCGGGTCGGGCGACCACCAGGCGAGCGCGTACGGGTCCGCACCACCGGGGCCGCCGTCGGGGCCGCCGCCGTCGCCGCCGTGGTCGGGCCCGGGCAGCAGCGGGACCCGGCCGGCCGCCACCGCCGCCTCGGAGCGGGCCTCGTTGAAGGCGCTCGCGTAGGGGTCGGCGGCGGGCAGCGGGAAAAGCCCGCGCCGGTAGGCGGCGAGCAGGGTGGCGGGCGCGAGGTCGGCGCCGAACGCGGCCGGGCCGTCGGCGGGCGCCCGGTCGACGTCGAGCGTCGCGAAGAGCTCCTCGGGGGCGGTGGCGGTCATCGCAGGGCCTCCAGCGGCGAGGCCTCCTGCGGCGGGGCGAGGAAGCCCTCCGCGGTCAGCCGGTCGAGGTAGAAGTCGAGCAGGGCGTCGTCCACGGCGGGCAGTTCCACACCGCTGCCGGCCAGGGCCTGTTCGGTGTTGGCCCGGTCGAAGCGGGGGAAGGTGGGGCGGAAGTACAGCTCGCTGATGGACAGCTCGGTGCCGGGCACCCGGTCGACGAAGAGCGGCACGAACGGGGTCATCGGGTGGGTGGGGTGGCCGGCGGCGAACCGGACCAGACCCTGCACCCACGGCCGGTAGGGGATCCGGTCGACGGGGTGGCCGCGGGCGCGCAGCCGGTCGGCGAGGTCGGCGAGGTCCGCGGGGCGCGGCGAGGTCAGGTGGTAGACCTCCCCGATGGCGGGGGCGTGGGCGACGATCCGGCACAGCGCCCGGCTGAACCGGTCGGCGGGCACGAAGTCGAGCGGCAGCCGGACGTCCGGGCAGCTTCCGCTCTCCGCGATGTACTTGATCAGCGCGCAGATCTCGGTGCCGGTGTTCATCACCCCGGTGCGCAGGTCCCCGGTGACGTCGTTGGTGCGCAGCACGGTGACCGGCAGTCCGCCCGCGGCGGCGTGGTGGAGCAGCTGTTCGGCGACCCACTTGCTCTCGACGTAGCCGACGGCGAGCCGCTCGGGGTGGGCGAGCGGGGTGCGTTCGGCGACCTCGTGCACGCCGGCCGGGCCGAAGCCGGCGAGGACGGCGAGGGTGGAGAGGTAGTGGACGGGGATGCCGCGCGAGTGTCCGGCGAGGCGGACGACCTCGCGGGTGCCGGCGACGTTGGCGGCGCGCAGCTGGTGGTAGGGGTAGATGAAGTTGACCTGGCCGCCGAGGTGGTGGATGGCGTCGAGGCTGTCGGCGAGGTGCTCGAAGCGCTGCCGGGTCAGGCCGAGCCGCGGTTCGGCGAGGTCGCCGACGAGCGGCAGGACGCGGCGGTCGGCGAGGTCGTGGCGCAGGTAGCGCTGCTGGGCGGCGCGCAGCCGTTCGAGGGCGTGTTCCTCGTCGGGGGCGCGGACCAGGCAGTGGACGCGGGCGTCGGTGGTGTGCAGCAGGGCGTCCAGCAGGTGGGCGCCGCAGAAGCCGGTGGCGCCGGTGAGCAGGATCTCGGCGGGTTCGGCGCGGGAGGGCGCGGGGCTCCAGGACTGCCGCAGGGGGCTGTCGAGGCGGGCTTCGGCGCTCCAGTCGACGGCGGCCTCGCGGGGGCCGGGGGTGACGGTGCCGGTGCGGGCGGCGTGGGTGGCGGCGGCGAAGGCGCGCAGGGTGGCGTCGCGCAGCAGGGCGCGGGTGAGGTGGCGGATCCGGGTGACGTCGATGCCGAACATGATCCGGGCCCGGGCGAGCATCTCCATGGCGAGCAGGGAGTCGCCGCCGAGTTCGAAGAAGTCGCCGGCGGGGCCGGGTTCCTCGACACCGAGGAGTTCGGACCAGAGCTGGGCGATGCCGCTCCGGACCGCCGGGGCGTCGGGGGGCGGGTCGGCGTGGACGGGCGCCGGCGCGGCCCGGTCCGGCGGCGCGCCGCCGGGCCGCACCCGGGGCGGGGCGAGCGGCAGCCGGCGGCGGTCGATCTTGCCGGCGGGGGTGAGCGGCATGCTGTCGAGCGGCACGAACGCGGCGGGGACCATGAAGTCGGGCAGCCGTTCGGCGAGGTAGGCGCGGATCCGGCCGCGCCGGGCGCGGGGGCCGGAGACGGCCCGCTCGGTGAGCGTGTAGTAGGCGGTGAGGACGCGGGTGTCGTCGCCGCCGTCGGCGGCGACCCGGGCCTGCCGGACGTCGGGGTGGGCGGCGAGCACGGACTCGATCTCGGCGGGGTCGACGCGGTGGCCGCGGACCTTCAACTGGTCGTCGAAGCGGCCGAGGACCTCCAGGGTGCCGTCGGCGCGCCAGCGTCCGGCGTCGCCGGTGCGGTACATGCGCGCGCCGGGGGCGGGGGCGTAGGGGTCGGGCAGGAAGGCCTCCGCGGTCGCTCCGGGTGCCTTCCAGTAGCCGCGGGCCAGGCCCGGCCCGCCGAGGTGGATCTCGCCCTTCTCGCCGGGCGGGACGGGGCTGAGCCGGGCGTCCAGGACGTGCACCCGCACCCCGGGCAGCGGCCGGCCGATCGGCACCGGCGCGCCGGGTCCGTGCGGGCCGGGCGCGGCCAGTACCCGCGGGGTGATCTCGCCGAGCGTGGAGGTGACGGCGGCCTCGGTGACGCCGTAGGCGTTGACCAGCCGCACGCCGGGCAGCCGTTCCAGGCAGGCGCGGCAGTCGTCCTCGTGCACGGTGTCGCCGCCCACCACGATCAGCCGCAGGGCGGCGGGCGCGGGCCCGCCGGGCGGGAAGAGGCCGAGCAGGTGGTGCCAGTAGGCGGGGGTGAGATCGGCGACGGTCAGCCGCAGGTCGTCCAGCCGTTCGGCCAGCTCGGTGGGCGCCCAGGTGCGGGCGCCGCCGAGGACGAGGGTGGCTCCGGCGGCCAGGGTCGCGAAGACCTGTTCCAGCGAGGTGTCGAAGCCGAGCGCGGCGACCTGCAGCACCCGGTCGCGGGGGGTGAGCCCGTAGGCGTCGATCACCCGGTCGAGGGTGAAGGCCAGGGCGCGGTGGGTGACCGCGACGCCCTTGGGGGTGCCGGTGGTCCCCGAGGTGTAGACCAGGTACGCCAGGTCGTCGGGCCCGCTCACGTCCGGTACGGGCGCGGTGCCCTCGACGCCCTCCCCCGGCGCCACCATCCGCACGCCGGGGAAGCGCCGGCCCTCCGCCGCGACGGCGAGGCGTGCCCCGCACTCGGCGACCAGGGCGGCCAGCCGCCGCTGCGGGTGGGCCGGGTCCAGCGGCAGGAAGGCCCCGCCGGCCTTGAGCACGGCGAGCCAGGCGGTCACCAGGTCGGCCTCGCGCTCCAGGCAGACCGGGACGATCCGCTCGGGCCCCACGCCCAGGCCGCGCAGCACGGCGGCCAGCCGGTCGCTGCGCGCGTCCAGCTCGCCGTAGTCGAGCGCCTCGTCCTCGTCGAGCACGGCGAGGGCGCGCGGGTCGTGCGCGGCGCGCGCCCGGACCAGTCCGTGCACGGTGCGGGCCGCTAACCCGGTCCCCGCTCCGGGTGTCCCGGCGCCCGTCCCGGGTGTCCCGGCGCCGTCCGTCCGGGCGCCGTCCGTCCCCGCGCCGTGCCCGACGCCGAGGCCGGCGGGGCGCCACGCGCGGTCGACGTGGCGGCGGCACTCCTCGTGCGGGGCGGGCCCGAAGACCGTGCGCCAGCCGCCCGGCACGGTGAGGTCACCCGGCCAGATCGCATACTGACCGTCCTCGTTGACCAGCACGGCGTGACGTCCGGACCGCACTCCGGGACGTGCTCCCCGTGCGCTCTCTACTGCGTCATCCACCGGCTTGACCTCGTGCTGTGGCGGCAGAATGCTGGGAGGTGCGACATTTCCGACTATACGCACTCAAGGCCCATTTCGAACGTCAGACCGGACCTCCCCGGCCCGGCTCGGACGCTCGCGAGCCCCTGCCCGGAACCCGCCTCGCCGCCCGTCTCCGGGCGGGAGCGGTGACGCCGAGGAGGAGGTAGCTCGTTGACACGTCGGCGCCAACGCCTGATGGTCTGTTACCTGGCGTGGATGGTGCTGTTCACCGGCATCTACTACACCAACCCCTCCCAGCGGATCATCTGGTGGACGGGCATCGGCCTGGGCGGCGTCGCCGCCATCGTGGCCGGCGTCCGCCTCAACCGCCCCTCCCACGCCGTCTACTGGTACCTGCTGGCGCTGGCCAACCTCAGCTTCACCGCCGGCGAGGTGGTGCAGGTCGTCCAGATGCAGTTCCTGCACCTGGGCAGCCCCTTCCCGTCCATCGCCGACGGCTTCTACCTCGCCGAGTACCTGCTCTACGCGGCGGGCGTGTTGGGCTTCATCCGCTGGCGGACGGCGCATCAGGACCGCGCCAGCCTGCTGGACGCGCTCATCCTCACCATGGGCCTGGCGCTGCTCGTCTGGATCTACCTGATCCTGCCCTACGCCCGGAACCCGGACCTCGACTGGTTCCAGAAGGCCGTCTCGATCGCCTACCCGCTCGGCGACGTCGTGGTGCTCGCCCTGCTGCTGCGGCTGATCGTGCCCCGCGGCGGGGTCAGCCGCTCGCTGCAACTGCTCGCCGCCGGCACGGTCGGCCTGCTGGTCTCCGACATCCTGTACGGGCTGATCGTGCTGCACGGCGACTGGCACATCGGCACGCCCGTGGACCTCGGCTGGGCCGCCTTCTACACCGCCTGGGGCGCCGCCGCGCTGCACCCCTCGATGGTCGAGCTGACCAGGCCCATCCCCAGCCAGCAGCCGGACATCGGCCCCGGCCGGCTCGCCCTGCTGGCCGGCGCCTCGCTGGTCGCGCCGACCATCCTGATGGTCGAGGCCAGCAACGGCAACACCAGCAACGCCGGGGTGATCGGCGCCTTCTCCGCCGTCCTCTACCTGCTCGTGCTCGCCCGGTTGGCGGTCGTGGTGCGCGCCCGCCGGCAGGCCGTGGCCCGCGAGCGCGCGCTGCGCGAGGCCGGCTCCGCGCTCACCGCGGCGGTCAGCGTCGAGGAGGTCGCCGACGCCGTCCAGGCCGCCGCCTCCACCCTGATGCCCACCGAGCCGGGCCATGTCGCGCTGCTCGCCGTCACCGAGGGCGGCGTGCTGCACGTGCGGCACGCCGAGCGCGGCGCCGGCCGCCACCACCTCGGCGCGGAGCGCGACTCCGACGAGGTGCTCGCCCTGGCCGCCTACCGGGAGACCCGACTGCTGCCGGTCGAGGACATCGGCAACGAGCTGGCCGTCCGGCTCGACGGCATGCCGAGCGCCCTGCTCTGCCCGCTCACCCTCGCCGAGCGCCCCTCCGGCGACCCGCTGATCGGCGCGCTGATCGTCACCGGCACCGAGCAGGAGCTGACCAGCCTCTGGGGCTCACTGGAGATCCTCGCCGCGCAGGCCGCCCTCGCCGTCGAGCGCGTCATGCTCAGCCAGGAGATCACCCGGCGCGACAGCGAGGCCTACTTCCGCACCCTGGTGCAGAGCGCCAACGACGTCATCCTGATCCTCAACGGCGACGACTCGGTGCGCTACGCCTCGGCCTCCTCCGCCGGACGCGTCCTCGGCTACCCCCGCCTCGACGGCACGCTGCTGACCGACCTCGTCCCGCCCGAGGACAGCCGCTCGGTCGGCAAGGCGCTGGCCCGGATGCGCAGCCCCGCCGTCGCCGGCGGCGCCCGCTCCGGCCTGGACACCCAGCGCGAGCACTGGCGGCTGCTGCGGGCCGACGGCTCGCCGATCGAGGTCGAGGTGCGCTGCAACGACCTGCGCGAGGACCCGACGGTCGGCGGCCTGGTGCTCACCCTGCGCGATGTCACCGAGCAGCGGCAGATGGAGCGCGAACTCACCCACCGGGCCTTCCACGACTCGCTGACCGGACTGGCCAACCGGGTGCTCTTCCTGGACCGGGTCGGCCACGCGCTCTCCCGCGGCGAGCGCAGCGGCGCCGTCACCGGCGTGCTCTTCATCGACCTGGACGACTTCAAGGTGGTCAACGACACCCAGGGCCACGCGGTCGGCGACGAGCTGCTGGTCGCCGTCTCGCTGCGGATCTCCACCGCGCTGCGCGCCTCCGACACGGCGGCCCGGCTCGGCGGCGACGAGTTCGCGGTGCTGGTGGAGGACGCGCTGGAGCCGGCCGACGTCGGGGCGATCGCGCAGGGCGTGCTGGCGGCGTTCGCCGAGCCGTTCAAGCTGAGCGCGGGCGCGGTGCGGGTGTCGGCGTCGATCGGGGTGGCGACGACGGAGGACAGCGTGGACGCCACCGAGCTGCTGAGCCACGCCGACCTGGCGCTGTACTCGGCGAAGGCGGCGGGCAAGCGGCAGTGGTGCCTCTACCAGCCGGCGCTGCAGGCCGGGCTGATGGCCCGGCACGAGCTGAACGAGAACCTGGACACGGCGATCGCCGAATCCGCCTTCCGCCTGTACTACCAGCCGATCGTCGACCTCCAGACGGGTGATCTGGTGGCCTTCGAGGCCCTGGTGCGGTGGCCGCACGACCGGCGCGGCATGGTGCTGCCGGACGAGTTCATCGCCCTCGCCGAGGAGAGCGGCCAGATCGTGCCGCTCGGCGCCTGGGTGCTGGAGCGCGCCGCCCAGGAGGCGGCCGCCTGGCACGCCCTCAGCACCCCGGCCCGCGCCACCGCCGGCCTGCCCCCGTTACGCGTCAACGTCAACGTCTCCGCCCGCCAGTTCCGCGACGCCGGCTTCGTCGACGTGGTCCGCGCCGCCCTCGGCAGCTCCGGCATCCCGCCGCAGTCCCTGGTCCTGGAGCTGACCGAGTCCGTCCTGATGCGCCGCGACGACCGCGTCCGCACCGACATGCGCACCCTCGGCGAACTCGGCGTCGGCATCGCCATCGACGACTTCGGCACCGGCTACTCCTCGCTCTCCTACCTGCGCGAGTTCCCCATCTCCGTGCTGAAGATCGACAAGTCCTTCATCGACGGCCTCGGCCTCTCCCAGCAGCAGTACGCCCTGGTCGAGGGCATCACCCGGATCGCCGACACCCTCGGCGTCCAGGTCATCGCCGAGGGCATCGAGCACCCCGAGCAGCGCGACCTCCTCGCCGCCATGGGCTGCCCCCTCGGCCAGGGCTACCTCTTCGCCCACCCCCTCACCCCCGACCAGGCCCAGGCCTTCATCACCCACCACACCACCCCCCTGACCAACCGCCCCTAGCCAGGCGGCTGCCCCGCCGCCCTGCGGCCGCTCCCCGTGCGGCGAGAACACGAACGAGGAGGCGTCCCCGTCGAGGTCGATGGTGAGTGCCGCGTCCAGCGCCCGCGCGAGCCGGCGGAGCAGCGGCAGGGTCGGCAGAGAATCGCCGCCCTCGATCGTCGACACCTGCGGCTGCGTCATCCCGGCCCGTCTCGCCAGCTCGGTCCGGGACAGCCCGAGCTCGGTGCGCCGGTCGTAGACCGCCTGGCCGAGCGCGAACGCGTACCCCGCCTCCCCGTAGGCCGCGGACTCCTCGACCGTCTCACCCAGGAGCTTCCTGGCCCGCCGGGTCTTCCACTCACCGTGGTTCACGGCCCGTCCTCCTTGATCCGGTCGTACTCGTGCTCGGCGGGACCGTGCCGTATGTGTCCGTGCCCGGATCACCCGCCTGCGCCGCACGGAAGGCGCCCGCGCGGGCGGCGGCTTCGGCGGCGGTGGCGGCGCGGTCGGCGGTGGGTTCGTCGAGGGGGTCGGGGGTGGTGAGCATGCGGTAGTAGAGGGGGGCGGAGACGGCGCGGATGACCTCGGCGGGGTCGGTGCCGGGCGGCAGGTCGCCGCGGTCGACGGCCTCCGTCACGCAGGGGGCCCACTCGTCGACGCGGACGCGGTAGAAGCGGTGCAGGGCCTCGGCCGCGGAGGCGTCGCAGGTGGCGGCGAGGAGGACGGCGCGGAAGAGGGCGCCCTGGCGGGGGTGGGCCAGGGTGCGCTGGGTGAGGCGGGCGCAGGCGCGCAGGTCCTCGCGCAGCGAGCCGGTGCGGGTGCGCGGGAGGGACTGCTCGGCCATGTCGGCGAGGACGTCGGCGAGCAGCGCGGCGACCGAGCCCCAGCGCCGGTAGACGGTGGTGCGGCCGACCTCCGCGCGCCGGGCGATGTCGCCGAGGTCGAGCCCGGCGAAGCCGACCTCGACGAGGGCGTCCTCGGCGGCCTTCAGCACGGCGGTCCGCACCCGCGCCGTGCGGCCGCCCGGTCTCTGCATGCCCTGTGCAGTGCCTCGTGCAGTGCCTTGTGCAGGGCCTTGTGCATGGCCCTGTGCATGGCCTTGTGCGCGCGGTGAAGTCATTAACGGGATTCCTGTTCCATTAGCGTCGCCGACAGTGCTAGGGTCGGTGACATCTTAACGGCACCACAGTCCCGTTAGCGAAGGGAACCTCCCATGGAGTACCGCCGCCTCGGCGCGTCCGGCCTCACCGTCCCCGTCCTCTCCCTCGGCACCGGCACCTTCGGCGGCCGCGGCCCGCTCTTCGGCGACTGGGGCACCACCGACGCCACCGACGCCCGCCGTCTGCTCGACATCGCCATCGACGCCGGCCTCACCCTGTTCGACACCGCCGACGTCTACTCCGACGGCGCCTCCGAGGAGGTCCTCGGCCAGGCGATCAAGGGCCGCCGCGACCAGGTGCTGATCTCCACCAAGGCCGGCCTGCCCACCGGCGACGGCCCGAACGACGCCGGCACCTCCCGCGCCCGCCTGATCACCGCCGTCGACGCCGCCCTGCGCCGCCTCGGCACCGACTACATCGACCTCTTCCAGCTGCACGCCTTCGACGCCGCCACCCCCGTCGAGGAGGTGCTCGCCACCCTCGACGACCTGGTCCGCGCCGGGAAGATCCGCTACACCGGCGTCTCCAACTTCTCCGGCTGGCAGCTGATGAAGTCCCTGGCCGCCGCCGACCGCGACGCCCGCCCCCGCTACGCCGCCCACCAGGTCCACTACTCCCTGGTCGGCCGCGACTACGAGTGGGAGCTGATGCCGCTCGGCCACGACCAGGGCGTCGGCGCCCTGGTCTGGAGCCCGCTCGGCTGGGGCCGCCTCACCGGGAGGATCCGCCGCGGCACCCCGATCCCGGACGGCAGCCGCCTGCACACCACGGCCGACTACGGCCCGCCGGTCGACGACGAGCTGCTGTTCGACGTGGTGGACGCGCTGGACGCGGTCGCCGAGGAGACCGGCCGCACCGTCCCCCAGGTGGCAATCAACTGGCTGCTGCGCCGCCCCACCGTCTCGTCCGTGATCATCGGCGCCCGCAACGAGGAGCAGCTGCGCCAGAACCTCGGCGCCGTGGGCTGGGAGCTGACCGCCGAGCAGGTCGCCCGTCTGGACGCCGCGAGCCTGCGCACCGCGCCGTACCCCTACTTCCCGTACCGCCGCCAGGAGGGCTTCGCCCGCCTCAACCCGCCGCTCGCCGGCTGAGGCGGTAAACCGGTTGTCCACGCGGCACCCGACGGGGCATCGTCAACACCATGATCGAACTGCGTGAACTGACGTCCGACGACTGGCCGCTCTTCCGCGAACTGCGGCTGGCCGCCCTGGCCGAAGCGCCGTACGCCTTCGGCTCCACGCTCGCCGGCTGGCAGGGCGAGGGCGACCGCGAGGAGCGCTGGCGCTCCCGACTGGAGATCGCCGGCGCCCTCGACCTGGTCGCCCTTGTGGACGGCGAGCCCGCCGCGATGGCGACCGGCGTGCCGGCCGACGGGTACGTCGAGCTGATCTCGATGTGGGTCGGCCCGGCGGCGCGCGGCCGGGGCGTCGGCGCCCGGCTGATCGAGGCCGTCGGGCAGTGGGCCGCCGGGCAGGGCTTCCCGACGCTCCGCCTCGCCGTGATGCCGCACAACGCCCACGCCATCGCCCTCTACGAGCGCGCGGGCTTCACCGACACCGGCGAGCCGGGCGACCTGCTCCCCGACGGCGTGAGCCGCGAGATCGTCATGACCAAGCCCTTGCCGGCCTGATCAGCGGCCCCCCAGCGCCCGCAGGACGAACGGGAGGAGGCGGTCGGCCGTCTCCTCCGCCACCCGCGCGTCCACCTGGTCGGGCGCCTTCGAGGTGAGCAGGAACCGGCTCATCACCGGGCCGATGACCACGTCGCCGAGCAGGTCGGCGTCCCGGGGCGGCGGGATCTCACCGCGCTCGGCGGCGCGCCGCACCACCTCGGCCACCCGCGCGTACAGCGGCGCAAGGAAGGCCGACACGAGCGCCTCGGCCAGGGCGGTGCTCTGCGCCGCCTCGCCGATCAGGGCCCGCATCAGCCGGCCGCTCTCGCCGGTCACGGCGGCGGCCTTGTCCCGCAGCAGGGCCCGCAGATCGCCTTCGAGGGTGCCGGTGTCGGGCTGCGCGGTGAGGTCCTCGGTGCAGGTGGTCGCGGCGGCGATCACCAGCTCCTCCTTGGAGGACCAGCGGCGGTACAGGGTGGCGGTGGAGACGCCCGCCCGGGCCGCCACGGCGGCGGTGGTCAGCCCGCCGTAGCCGCTCTCGGCCAGCACGGCCAGCGTCGCCTCCAGCAGCGCCCGGTCCCGGCTCGCGTCCCGGGGGCGGCCTCGGCGCGCCACGGTCTCGGTCATGGGGCCAGCCTACCCGCAGCAGAAACGAAAACGTTTCGTTTCATATATGCTCGACGGCATGAGCGCCTCCCCGGAATCCCTCACCACGGACGCCGCCGCTGCCGCCGCCGACGGCACCTCCTACGGCACCTCCGACGGCACCTCCGGCGACGCCGCCGCGACCGTCGCCCGCCTGAACGCCTCCTTCGCCGCCGGCCGCACCCGGCCCGTCGCCTGGCGCAAGGCGCAGCTGCGCGCCCTGCGACGCCTGCTCGTCGACCAGGGGTCCGTCTTCGCCGCCGCCCTCTGGGCCGACCTCGGCAAGAACGCCACCGAGGCCCACACCACCGAGATCGGCTTCACCCTCAACGAGATCGACCACACCCTGCGCCACCTGGACCGCTGGCTGCGCCCGCGCCGCGTCCCGGTGCCGCTCGCGCTCCAGCCGGCCCGGGCCCGCACCGTGCGCGAGCCGCTGGGCACCGTGCTGATCATCAGCCCGTGGAACTACCCGCTGCAGCTGGCCCTCTCCCCGCTGGTCGGCGCGCTGGCCGCCGGCAACACCGCCGTCGTCAAGCCCAGCGAGCTCGCGCCCGCGACCTCGGCGGCCCTCGCCGAGTGGGTGCCGCGCGCGCTGGACCCGCGGGCCGTGGCAGTCGTCGAGGGCGGGGTGCCGGAGACCACGGCGCTGCTGGAGCAGCGTTTCGACCATGTCTTCTACACCGGCAACGGCACCGTCGGACGGATCGTGATGACCGCCGCCGCCCGTCATCTCACCCCGGTCACCCTGGAGTTGGGCGGAAAGAGCCCCGCCGTCGTGGAGCCCGGCACCGACCTCGCGACGGCGGCCCGGCGCATCGTCTGGGGCAAGTTCATGAACGCCGGGCAGACCTGCGTCGCCCCGGACTACGTGCTCGCCGTCGGCGACACCGGGCCGGCGCTCGAAGGGCACCTGACGGCCGCGATCCGCGAGATGTACGGCACCGACCCGGCCGCCAGCCCCGACTACGGGCGCATCGTCAACGAGCGCCACTTCGACCGGCTCACCGGCCTGCTCGGGGACGGCCGCCTGGTCACCGGCGGCGACCGCGACCGCGCCACCCGCTACCTCGCCCCGACCGTCCTCGCCGACGTCGAGCCCGACGCGCCGGTGATGCGCGAGGAGATCTTCGGCCCGGTCCTGCCGATCGTGCGCGTCCCGGACCTGGACGCCGCGATCGCCTTCATCACCGCCCGCGACAAGCCGCTCGCCCTGTACGCGTTCACCGCCTCGGCCCGTTCCAAGGCCCGGCTGGTCGCCGAAACCTCCTCCGGCGCCCTGAACTTCGGCATCCCCAACGCCCATCTGGCGGTGCCGGGCCTGCCGTTCGGCGGCGTCGGCGAGAGCGGCATGGGCGGCTACCACGGCCGGCATTCGCTGGACACCTTCAGCCACACCAAGGCCGTCCTCGACAAGCCCCTGCGCGCGGACACCCTGCGCCTGGCCTACCCGCCGTTCACCGCCCGCACGTCGGGCCTGCTGCGCCGGTTCCTGTAGCGCTCGCCGCCGCCCCCGGCACCGCCAGGCGCACGGTGAAGGACCTGACGTCGTCCGCGAGGCCCCACGCCCCGCGCTCGGTGAAGCGCCCGGGCTCGCGCTCGGCGAAGCGCCCGCGCCCGGGCCGGCGCTCGGGCACCCGCCCGGGCACCTCGGCGGTGGCCGCGGCCGCCGCCGGGGTGAGGACGGACAGCGCCATCCTGGTCATCGCGGCGCCGCGCGGCGGCCGGAAGGGCTCGGTCGTCTCGGTCATGCCGCCAGCGTCCCGGCCCCGTTCACCCGGCCGCCCGACATTCCGGCGGCGTTCACCCGATCAACCGAGCGGCGTACAAAGGGACTTGACGCCTCCGGGGAACAGCCGGGCGAGGTGGTGGCGCAGCACGGCCGTCGCGTCGTCGGCCGTGCGCTGGTTCAGCAGGACGCTCAGGCCGAGACCCGCCGAGACGGCGAGCAGGAGGACGGCCTCCTGGCGGGCGTCCAGGTGCGGATCGGCGTCCCCGGCCCGCTGGGCGGCGGCCAGTTGGGCGATCAGGAAGTCCTCCATCTCGCCGGGCGCCTTCAGGAACGGCTGGCCGGCGAGCGCCGGGTCGGTGACGGAGAGCACGGCGTACGCGGTGTAGACGAGATGGAAGGTGCGGCTCTCCTCGTCCGTCGGCACGGCTTCGAGCAGGACCGCCTCGACGATGTCGCGCGGCGCCGTCGGGGATCCGGCCGCCCGCACCCGGTCGCGGACCCGCTCGCCCATCCGGACGGCGAGGCGTTCGAGGGTCGCGAGCAGCAGTTGCTCCTTGGTGTCGAAGTAGTACTGCACCAGCCGCACCGAGACGCCCGCCTCGACCGCGACCGACCGCATGGTGACGGCGTGCAGGCCGTCGCGCGCCGCCGCGCGCAGCAGCGCGTCGATGATGTGGGCTCGCCGTTCCTCGTGGTCCACCAGCTTGGGCATCGCGTTCCGGTTCCTCTCGGATTCTTTTATGGTACAAACATACCATCAAGAGCTGCGGCGTCGCCGCTCCACTGTTGGTGCTGCCTTGCGTTCCGGGAGGGGACCGAACCATGACCAGGACAGCCGTCGGACACTTCACCAGCGACGAGGCGCGGACGAGGTTCCTCGCCGCGTACGACCGCGCGATGGAGCTGTGGCCGGGCCCGCGCGAGGAGTTGGACGTCGAGACCTCCTACGGCACCGTCCACGTCCACCGCCACGGCCCGCCGACCGGCGAGCCGGTCGTCCTGCTGCACGGCCACGCCGGGCACCCGTCCAACTGGTACCCGCAGGTCGCCGCCCTCGGCGAGCACCACCCGGTCTACGCGATCGACACCCTCAACGACCCCGGCCGCAGCGTCCAGCGCGCCGTCGCGGCCGGCGGCGCGGAGAACGCCGCCTGGCTCGACGAGGTCTTCGCCGCGCTCGGTCTGGACCGCGTCCACCTGGTCGGCGTCTCCTACGGCGGCTGGCTGGCCCTCAACCAGGCCGTCCACGCGCCCGGGCGCCTCGCCTCGATCGCCCCGCTGGACCCCGGCGGCATCGTGAAGGTCCCCGCACGCTTCTACGCCCATATGATCGGCGGACTGTTCGGCATGCTCGCCCCGCGGCGCTGGCGCCCCGCGCTGGGCCGCCTGCTCGCCAACCCCGCGCTCAGCTCCCCGCCCGAGATGATCGCCCCGCTGATGCTGGCCATGCGGACCTACCGGCCCAGCACCCGCCCGCCGGCCCGCCCGTTCACCGACGACGAGCTGCGCTCCGTCCGCCTGCCCGCGCTCGTCCTCCTCGGCCGACGCAGCGCCCTGCTCCGCCCCCGCCCGGCCCTCGCCCGGATCACCGCCCTGATCCCGGGCGTGCGCGCCGAAGTGGTGGAACACGCCGGCCACGGCCTCACCCTGGAACGCCCCGACGTGGTCAACGAGCACCTGCTGCGGTTCATCGACGGCGCCGTCAGTGGGGCCCGCTAGCCTCCGGGGATGGCGAACTACTCGTATCTCTGCTCCACCGACACGGCGTCCCTCTACCCCTCCAGCCAAGTGGCGGGCTTCGAGCCGCGGACCGGGGTCGTCGCCCACGACGTCTTCGGCGTTCCGCTGCTCTGGCTCGCGATGTTCCGCCCCGCCGACCTCGTGACCGGTGTCTTCACGGTCGACGAGGAGGATCTGGACGACGACGAGGACGGGGAGGTGGAGGCCACCGCGCCGCTGGTGGCCAAGGACCGGGCGCTCGCCCAGCTGGACGCCGCACTGCCGGTGCTGAACGCGCTGTTCGCCGCCGAGGGCCCGCTGGACGCCCACGCCGCCCTGCTGCGGCAGGCGGTCGAGCGGGCGCCGGGCACGTTCGTGACGATCGAGCTGGACGAGATCGAGGGCGTGTGGGAGGAGGACGACACCTCCACCTTCCAGTCCACCCTCCGCGCCGCGCTGGCCGCCCTCGACGGCCCGGCGGACCCGGGGCCGGCGGGCCGTGTCCGGCTGATCGAGCTGTCCCGCCTGCGCCCCGCCCGCCCGTTCCCGTCCGCCCGGCTGCTGCTCGACGGCCTGGAGGCGGGCGAGGACGACCACTGGAACCTCGCCCGGCTGCTCGGCGCCGGCTTCGACGCCGCGGTGCCCTGGGAAACGGAGTGAACGCCGGTGGGGGCGGTGGCGAGATCCGCCACCGCCCCCACCGTCATCGTTCCGTCGTCATGCCGTCGTCATGCCGTCGCTCAGAAGCGCAGGTCCTTCTGGTCGGTGATCAGACGGCCGGCGATGTGCAGGTTCCCGTCGGAGTCGAGCACCGCGATGATCTTCTTCGTCGAACCGTGGTGGGTGGTGAAGTAGATCTTGTCCGCCTCCTGGCTGGAGGAGTGGTTGGTGTTCACCGACAGCTCGATGCTCACCGGCGAGCTGATGAGCACGTCCCGCTTGGGCGAGCCCGGGTAGACCCGGTTCTCCACCAGCTTGACGCGGCCGTGGGTGTCACCCTCGGTCCAGTCGGTCGCGACGCCGAGGTCGAGTTCAGGCATGAGGCTTCCTTTCGTTGTGCGGGCACATGAAGGAGCGTCCATGGCCGGGCGACGCACACAACATCGCCCGAACCGATCAAAAATCTACACAGCTCGATCCCTCTCACGGCACGACTGTTCGAAAGCGCCCTTTCTTGGTCCGAACTTGCCGTTCATGGTTTGGATTTGATCGATCAATGACCGATATTGACCGGTTCCGCCGAACCAAGCCAGATCTCGGCAAAAGCTCGACCCGGCGTCGGCAGAAGTTCACACAACTGCCATTTGGCAGTTCTGCCACTTCCCTACCGTCGGGGGTGCCCGGCCGCGGACCCGCCGCCGGATCCCGCAGAGTGAGGGCCGCCCATGCAGCACGACAGCACCAGCACCCGCCCCAGCACCGACACCATCGGCATCGTCCAGATCTCCGACCTGCACCTCCGCGACGCCCCCGGCGCCCGGTCGTTCGTCTCCCACGAGCCCGAGGACGGACTCGCGGCGGTGCTCGCCGACGCGGCGGACCAGGTCGAGGACGCCGCGCTGGTGGTCGCCACCGGCGACCTGGCGGACCTCGGCGAGGCCGGCGCGTACGAGCGGCTCGGCGGGATCCTCGCCGCGCTGCCCACACCCGTCTACTGCCTGGCCGGCAACCACGACCGCCAGGACCCGCTCCAGGCCTTCCTCCCCCGCCCCACCGTTCACCTCGAACCGGCCGTCCAGGTCGGGAACTGGCTGATGCTCTTCCTGGACGCCAACGCCCACGGACGCGAGGCCGAGGCCGACGGCACCTACCGCGACCGCGACGACCGCGTCCACGCCGCCGCCCAGCCGGGCCTCACCCCGGCCGAGGAACGGCGCGCCCGCGCGATCCTGACCGCCACCCGGGCGGAGCACGTGTTCCTCTGGCTCCACCAGCCCCCGCTGCCCGAGACCGCCCCGGACGCCCAGGGCGACAGCGAACTCGCGCTGCTGGTCCGTGACTTCCCCAAGATCCGGGCGATCGGCGCGGGCCACCTGCACGGGGACCTCTCCGGCGAGTTCGAGGGCCGCCCGGTCTACGTCTGCCCGTCCTCCTTCATGAGCCTCAACCCGCGCGAGCGCACCCTGGAGGGCCCCGGCTACCGCACCTACCGCCTCCACCCCGACGGCCGCGTCGACACCGAGGTCCGCACCGTCCCCGGCCCCATGACCGACGCCCTGCGCACCACCCCCATGCCCGCCTTCCTCACCGACCTGATGACCGGCCGCGTCACCGGCAAGGAACTCAGCGCCCTCAGCGACGCCGACTTCGAGGCCCGCTACGGCGAGCGCCGCCCGATGGCCCGCTCGTAGAAGACCCCCTCCGGGGCGATTGTCAGTGCCGCGTGTCAGGCTGCGCGCATGAGTTTCGACCTTGCAGTGTGGGAAGGCGAGCGGCCCGCGGACGACGCCGCCGCGAGCCGGTGCTTCGACGAGCTGTACGAGCGGTACATCGCCACGGACGGCCCCGACATCCCCCCGACCGAACGCATCACGGCCTACGTCGCCGCCCTGCTGGCCCGCTGGCCCGACCTGACCGAGGACGAGGACGACATCTCCCCGTGGTCCACCGGCCCCCTGATCGACGAGGCGAGCGGCCCGCTGATCCACTTCCCGATCCGCTGGAGCATGGCCGAGGAGGCCGCCGTGTACGCCGCCTCGGTCGCCTCGTCGATGGGCCTCAACTGCTACGACCCACAGTCCCAGTGCCTCCTGCCCTGACGGCCCGGAAATTTCCTCCGATTCATGCCCCGCGCGCGGCCGGAAACGGGGTCGAGCGCGGCTTCGGCGGGCCCTTGACCGGGCTCCGACGGGGGTCCGGGACCGTCGGGGCGGGCCGCTTCCGGCAGCCGCCCGGGCGGGCGTACACGGCTCCGCCAAACCAGCTCTGACCTGGTGTTTCTCCGGAATTCCCCTAGGCTGTGGAGCCCTGTCGAACGCCGTCGGAGGGGACATCGTGAGCGAGGGAACGACCGGGTACGAAACCGCCCGCATCCAGGTGCTTGAGGGTCTGGAAGCCGTCCGGAAGCGGCCTGGGATGTACGTGGGTTCGACCGGCGAACACGGCCTCCACAACCTGCTGTTCTCGGTGACCCACCGAGCGGTGAACGAGGTCCTCGCCGGCCGGACCCGCCGGGTGGACGTCACGCTCATGTCCGACGGCTGGGCGCGCGTCGCCGACGACGGGCCGGGCGACCCCGTCGAGGCCCCGCTGACCCGCATGCAGGCCGGGAAGCCGCCCCTCGAACGGCACGACGTGTCGGCCGGCTACATCGGCCTGGAGCTGTTCGTCGCCAACGCCCTGTCCAGCCGTCTCACGGCCGAGGTGCGACGGGCGGGAGTCCGGTGGGTCCAGGAGTATGCGCGCGGTGTCGCGCTCACACCGCCCACCGAGGCTGGCCCGGCAAGCCGGAGCGGGACGAGCATCGCCTTCCGACCGGACGACGAAATCTTCCAGGTGAGGGAGTTCTCGTTCGACGCACTGGCCGATCACTTCCGGGAACTGGCCTTCCTGAACCAGGCCTTGGAGATCTCACTGAGCGACCGCCGCCACCCGGCGGAGCCGCGGGAGGAGCGGTACCGCTTCCCGGGCGGGGCCCGCGACTTCGTCGCCTTCCTCGACGGCGGCGACGGCCCCGACGACGACATCTTCGGCTTCGAACACGAGGCCCCGCGAATGGCCGGCACGTTGGAGGTGGCCCTGCGCTGGCGCGCCGTCGCCGTCGCCGACGGCGGGGAGCGAATCCGGACCTTCGCCAACAGCCGCCCCACCAACGGCGGCGGCACCCACGACCGCGGGTTCCGCACCGGCGTGGCGGCCGCGCTCACGGCCCACGCGCGCAGGCACCACCTTCTCCCGGCGGCGGCCCCCGACCTCGACGCCGACCGGGTCGGCGCGGGCCTGACCGCCGTGGTGTCGGTGAAGCTGGACGACGTCGAGTTCGAAGGCGCCACCAAGGACGTGCTGGGCAACACCGCCGTGCGCGGCTGCGTCGAGGAGGCTGTCCGCGACCACCTCGGCCAGTGGTTGGTGCACCACCCGGAGGGCGCCGCGGCCGTCATCGGCCGGTTGCTCGGCCGGGAGTAGGAAGTCGGGCCCGCCGACTTCCTACGACGGGCCCGGCTAGCCCGCCGGGGGGTACGGGTGGGGGTGGCCGAGGTGGGGGAAGGTGGGGAGCAGGTCGGTGTGCGGGGGGATGTGGTCGGTGGTGACCTTGCCGCCGGAGACCATGGTGAGGCGGGCGGAGGTCACGTCGTCGGTGAGGGTGCGGCCGTTGGGGTAGGCGGCCGGGCGGGAGCGGTCGTAGCGGAGGATGTCGGGGAGGACGAGCTTCAGCGTCTCGGTGGCGGCGTCGGTGGTGTAGTCGCCGGTGTGCTGGAGGACGGCCGTCCACGGCTCGCGGTACTTCTCCCAGTCGTCGGCCGGCTCCCCGGTGTTGTACACGTCCTTGACCTCCTCCGCGTTGAAGTACGCGGTGAGCGAGGGGTGGGCGCCCCGGTCGACGGAGAGCAGCTGCCCGTCCTGGTGGAGGCTGATCCGCGCCCACACGCCGATCGCCGGCTCCGGGCCGAGGTCGGCGTCCGGCACTTCGAGGACGATGCCGAAGACGTTGGCCTCCGCCATCGCGTCCTTGCCGGTCCAGGTGAAGTCGTTGACGATCCCTTCGAGGTCGGCGAAGAAGGGGTCGCTGCGCAGCCCCACCGAGAGCTGGTACCCGCCGTACGGGGACGAGACGACGTGCGGCGCGTCGCCGAACGCCACCGGCACGTCGGCGAAGACCACCTCGCCCAGCGCCTCGTGCCGCTGCGCCGCCTCGCCGGTGGCGCGCCGCACGGTGACGTGCTGGGCGCCGTCCGCCGGGGCGGAGAAGGTGAAGGAGTACGCGACGTCGGCGCGGTCGTCGCCGTCGTTGTCGATGTTGATGCGGTAGACCGCGTCCGGGTGGAACTCCGCGCCGCCGGTGGGGGCGTACGGGTTGACGTTCATGATGAGGACGGTGCGGCCCGGGGCGTCGGCGGACGGGAACACGAACAGGTCGGTGAGGTCGAGCCGGGCGTCACCGCGCGGTGAGCGGAGGTTCGGTCCGCTGAGGTGATGGGACATGGCGGTACAGCTACCAGGGCGCCCCGCGCGCGGGGCGGAGGACACCCGCACACCCCACCCCCGTCCACCGATCGGCCGACGGGAGCCCTCCGTCACGGGACAGCCTGGCCGCGCCGTTCCAGGTGTCGGACTGGAGGAACTCGCACGAGACGCGCTGCCCGACGTGAAACAGCGTCCGAGGCCTCGTCAACGCGGCTCCAGGGCAGTTCGGGGATGGTGAAGTGACGCCAGGAACGCGCGGAGTTCGGGGCCGCCCGCGCCGGCCGCACCGCTCAGGAGCTCACCGACCGTGCGGCGTCGGCGAGGAGGCGGGCGAGTTCGCGGGGGCGGGTGGTCATGGGCCAGTGGCCCGAGTCGAGGTCGAGGTAGTCGAGGTGGGCGGCGCGGGCGAGTTCGGGGCTCTCGCCGCCCGCGATCCACTCCTTGGCCTGGGCGGGGGTGAACTCGGGGCAGACCAGCGCGACGGGCACGTCGAAGCGCCGCTCGTCGGTCAGGCGGACGACTCCCCTGGCGACCGCCTCGGGGACGGGGATCGCGGTGGACGCGATGCGGTCGCGGGCCCGCCGGTCCAGGTCGGCGGCGTCCGCGCCCTCGAACGGGGCCCAGCCGGGGAAGGGCATCACGCCGTCCTCGATCGCGAAGAAGTCGGCGTACGGCCGCCCGTCGGCCGCGGGGAAGCCGCCGATCAGGGCGACCTTGGCCACCTTCTCCGGCCGCGCGTCGGCGGCGATCCACGCCAGCGTCGCCGCCGCGGAGTGCCCGACCACCAGCGGCCTCCCGGGCGCCGCGTCCACCGCCGCGAGCACCGCCTCCACCTGCGCGTCCAACGTCGCGCCGGCGGCGCCGTCGCCCTGCCCCGGCAGCGTGAGCGGCACCGGCCGGTGCCCGAGCGCGGCGAGTTCGGGGACGACGTCGTCCCAGGCGGATCCGTCGAGCCAGAGGCCGGCGATGAGCAGAATGTCCACCCCGGCACGCTACCGGACGTCAGAGGGGGAAGGACATCGCTTCGTTGCTGCTTCCGGGATCGTCCGGCGCGTCCATCTGCCCGGACGGCTGCAGTGTCGCACCGAGCGCCGAAGGCGTCAGGAGAGACGGTCACGGGCAACCCCCCACCAAGAGGCCGACCGGAATGCGTACCGCCGTCTCGGTCTCCGGCAGGCTCATGGTGGCGAGCGCCTCGGGGTCGTCCACTGTGAACCCCTGCACCACGAACTCGCCGGTGTCGGTGGAGTAGACCGTGGGGCACGGCCCGTGGTCGCACGAACTGTCGGGCAGGTCAATGGTCCCGATCCCAACCGTTGTGCCGCAAGGGGCTGTTGTTGCGGCAACGCGAAATCGGGTCGAGGCGGGCTCACGGCCGGGACTGCTGCCGGCAGTCGGCGAAGGGAGTCCTCCCTGGGTGTTGACGGGCTCGCGCGCACCGTCGAAGCAGAGCGTGCACTGCTCCCGGGTGGCCTCGCCGGGGAATCGGCGAGGCCACCCGACGAACTGCTCCTTGCGCCCGAGTCTTCGAGCGCTGGAGCAGGAAGTCGGCCGGACCGACTTCCTACTCCGAGGCCGTCGGGGTGACGGCGAGGGTGGCGAGGAGGGTGCGGATGCGGGATTCGATGGCGTCGCGGATGGGGCGGACGGCGGGGAGGCCGTGGCCGGCGGGGTCGTCGAGGGGCCAGTCGAGGTAGCGCTTGCCCGGGTAGTAGGGGCAGGCGTCGCCGCAGCCCATGGTGATCACGATGTCGGAGGACTCGACGGCCTCGGTGGTGAGGACCTTCGGGATCTCGGCGGAGATGTCGATGCCGACCTCCGCCATGGCCTCGACCACGGCGGGGTTGACGGCGTCGGCCGGGGCGGAGCCGGCGGAGCGGACGGTGACCCGGTCGCCGGCGAGGTGGGTGAGGAAGGCGGCGGCCATCTGGGAGCGGCCGGCGTTGTGCACGCAGACGAACAGGACGGTGGGGGTCGCGGGGGTGGTCATGGGCGGTGTCCTGGGGCGGGAGGGCCGAACAGTGCCGACACCAGGGCGAGCCCGGCGGCCAGGCCGACGAGTTGGGCGGCGACGAACGGCGGTACGGAGGCCGGGGCGATACCGGCGAAGGTGTCGGTGAAGGCCCGGCCGACGGTCACGGCCGGGTTGGCGAAGGAGGTGCTGGAGGTGAACCAGTACGCCGCGCCGATGTACGAGGCGACCGCGACCGGCGCGAGCCGCGCCCGCCCGACCCGGGTGAGCCCGAGGACCAGCAGGACCAGCCCCGCCGTGGCGACGACCTCGCCGAGCCACAGGTGCGAGGCCGAGCGGTCGTGGGCGGACCAGCGGACCGCCGGTTCGGCGAACATCGCGTTCGCCAGCACCGCGCCCCCGACCGCCCCCGCGACCTGCGCCGGAACGTAGGCGGCGACCTCGCGCGGACGGAGCCCGCCGGAACCGCGCCCCGTCCACCAGGCGGCCAGCGTCACCACCGGGTTGAAGTGTGCCCCCGAGACCGGCCCGAGCAGGGCGATCAGCACCCCGAGCCCGAAGACGGTGGCCAGGGAGTTGGCCAGCAGCCGCACCCCGGCGTCCGGGGAGAGCGCCGCGGCCTGGATCCCGGAGCCGACCACGACGGCGACCAGCGCACCGGTCCCCACGAACTCGGCCACCGCCCGGCGGCCGAGCGGTATCGGCGCCGTCACGGGGTCTGGAGCAGGGCGGCGAGCGTGGCCAGCGCGCCGGGCAGCACCCAGTAGTAGACCCAGGTCCCGCGCCGCTCGGAGCCGACCAGCCCGGCCTCGCGCAGCACCTTCAGGTGGTGCGAGATGGTCGGCTGGGACACGTCGAACGGCCCCGTCAGGTCGCAGACGCACGCCTCGCCGCCCTCGTGCGAGGCGATCAGCGACAGCAGCCGCAGCCGCACCGGGTCGGCGAGCGCCTTGAACTTCCGCGCCAGGTCGACGGCCGCCTCCTCGCCGAGCGGCTCGCGGACCATCGGCGAGCAGCACGCCGCAGTCTCGCCGCCGCCATCGGCGCCGTCCTGCCCGAGCACCTGCAGTTCCAGATTCGACATGTGTCTATGTTGACAGTCATCGAATAAGCGAGGCAAGCTCGCTGTATCGACAACCGTCGATTCAAGACCTCGAACCGGGGAGACCGCCATGTCCCGTGTCCAGCTCGCCCTGCGCGTCGCCGACCTCGAAGGCTCCGTCGCCTTCTACGCCAAGCTCTTCGGCACCGAGCCCGCCAAGCGCCGCCCCGGCTACGCGAACTTCGCCATCGCCGAGCCCCCGCTCAAGCTCGTCCTGATCGAGGGCGAGGCCGGCGAGGAGACCCGCCTGGACCACCTCGGCGTCGAGGTCGCGAGCACCGAGCAGGTCACCGCCGCCACCACCCGCCTCAAGGACGCCGGCCTGGCGACCTTCGAGGAGAACGACACCTCCTGCTGCTACGCCGTGCAGGACAAGGTCTGGGTCCACGGCCCGGGCAAGGAGCCGTGGGAGGTCTACGTCGTCAAGGCCGACGCCGACGTCCCCGCCACCTGCTGCTGACGCCCGCTCAGCCGGTCAGGAGGGCTGAACCCGGTCGAAGACGGCCAGAGCCCGGGCCGGGTCCGGGCTCACCAGGCGCTCCAGCCCCTCCCGGGTGATCCTCGCCCACCGGCCGGCGCGCTCCCACATCCGCTCCTCGAAGGCGCGGACCACCTCGTCGAGGTCCCCGGAGCACGCGGCGACGGCCTCGGCGAGCTCGGCGCCCTCCAGCATCGCGAGGTTCGCGCCCGCCCCCAGCGGGGGCATCAGGTGGGCGGCGTCGCCCAGGAGCGTCACCCCGGGGACGTGGGCCCAGGTGTGGGACTCGGGCAGCACGTGGAGCGGGCGGTGGGCGAAGGCGGCGCCGTGGCGGAGGAGGTCGAGGACCGGGTCGGCCCAGCCGTCGAAGAGGGCCAGCAGGCGCGATGGAACGTTCGAGCCGTCGGCGTACCAGTCCAGCGGCGCGCGGAACTGGGCGTACACCTTGACGCGGCCCCCGCTGTTGCGCTGGGCGACGAGTGCCCGGTTCACGCCGTACACGGCCACCGAACCGTCCCCAACCAGCCGGGCGAGGTCGGGGTGGCGGGTGTCGACGTCGTCCAGCGAGGTCTCGACCATGGTGATGCCGGTGTACTGCGGCGTCACCGGCGAGACCGCCGGGCGGGTCCGGGACCAGGCGCCGTCCGCGCCGACCACGAGGTCGAACGCCTCCTCCCGCCCGTCCGCGAACCGGACCAGTGCACCGCCCCCGGCCACCCCCGGCACGACCGCCGTCACGCCCCGGCCCCACTGGACGTCGAGCGGGCCGAGCAGCAGGTCACGGAGCTGCCCGCGGTCGATCTCGGGATTGGCCCGCTCGTCCGGGCCGGGGCGCCAGTCGCGGAGGACGGTCCCGTCGGGGTCGAGGATGCGCATGGCCTGGCCCTCCGGGCGGGACAGCGCGTCGAACTCCGCCAGCAGCCCCGCCATCTCCAGTGCGCGCCGGCCCATCCCCTCGTGCAGGTCCAGCGTGCCGCCCGGGGGCCGGGCGTCGCGGGCGGGATCGCGTTCGAGGACGGTGACGGGGTGGCCATGGCGGTGCAGGACCCGGGCGAAGGTGAGGCCGGCGGGCCCTCCCCCGACCACGGCGATACGGCGTCTCATGTCGATACACTGTATTGCCCCTGACGGAACAGAGCAATGGAACGGCGGTAGGGATGACTGTGTGGGACCGTCCGGAGCCGCCGGCCCGCCCCGTGCCGCTGGACCGCGAGCGGATCGTCGCCGCCGCGATCGCGCTGGCCGACGAGGGCGGGCTGGACGCGGTGTCGCTGCGCAAGGTCGCCGCCCGGCTGAACGCAGGGCCGATGCGGCTGTACGGCTACATCTCCACCAAGCAGGAACTGTTCGACCTGATGGTGGACGAGGTCCAGGCCGAGATCCTCCCCGCACGCGGCGAGGAGCGGCCCGGCGACGGGCGGGAGGCGCTGCGCGTCCTCGCCCACCGCACCCGGCAGGCCGCGCTCCGCCACGAATGGCTGGCCGACCTGCTCGGCGGCCGCCCGTCCCTGGGCCCCCACGGCCTCGCCGTCACCGAGGCCACCCTGGCCGCCCTCGACGGCCTCGCCGGCATCGACACCGTCATGCGCGCCGTGGAAACCGTCAGCGCCTACGTCAACGGCGCGATCAGACGCGAGATCGCGAACCTGCGGGCCGAACGCGCCACCGGCCGGTCCGAGCAGGACTGGCAACGCGACTCCGGCCCCCACGTGATGAGGATGCTGGCCACCGGCCGCTTCCCGACCCTGAGCAAGGCCGTGCACGACGCCACGGACGTGGCCGCCGAGACGTCCTTCGCGACCGGCCTGGACTGGGTCCTCGACGCCGTGACCGCCAAGCTCACCGGCCCGACGGCATGACGCACGGACCACTGGGCCGGCGGGAGGTCCGGGAGCTCCCCAGGCTGGACGCCGGCAGCCGGTTCCGGGTCACCGAAGTCGCCGACGTCCTCGGCGAGATCGGCCCTGCGGCGGCGGCCGCGCTGCCGCGCCTGCGGGAGCTGCTGGACGACACCTACGACTGGGTCCGCGTGCACGCCGCCGCCGCGCTCTGGGCGATCGGCGGTGAGCCCGGGGCCCCGGCCGTGCTCGGCGTGCTGCTGCCGGCCTGGGAGCAGAACCCCGCCACCGGCCGGCGCGTCGTTCCCTGCCTGGACCGGATGGGCCCGGCCGCCGCCCCGGCCGTCCCGCTGCTGCGCGCGCGCCTGGAACTGCCGGGGCGCGCCGACATGTGGGCGGGCATCGAGGAGGACGAGAAGCAGCAGGCCGACTGCCGCGCCCTCCTCGCCCGCCTCGGCTGACCCGTGTCGGAGCAGGAAGTCGGCCGGTCCGACTTCCTGCTCCGGGACTCCCGGCGCCCCGGGCTACCCGGTGACGAGTTCGAGGCCCTGCTTCTCCAGGTAGATGTCGAGCGGCGCGTACCAACCCGTCGTGCCGCACGAGCGGTTGGGCTTCCCCTCGCACTGGGCGTCGTTGGTCCCGCCGGAGATGATCCCGTTGGCGTAGACGTCGGAGCCGTCGGGCTGGGAGACCGGGCCGCCGCTGTCGCCCGACCCCCAGACCGCCTGGTTCGGCTTGTGCACCTGGACGGTCCGCTGGACCGTCGTCCCGTCACGGTAGACGACGGTCTGCTCGGTGGCCTCGATCGTGATGTCGCAGATGTTCCCCGACTGGGATCCGGAGGAACAGACCCGCTGGCCCACGTAGTTCTGGTGCAGCCCCTTGACCGGCCAGGTCCGCTGGTCGCCGGCGTTCGAGGCCTCCGCCCACGGACCCCACCACATGCGCGGCTGGAAGAAGTCCGAAGCGCCGGGGTAGAGGAGGTTGATGTCCCGTTCCGTGTCCCGGTGCCCGACCGACCCGAACGCCCGGCTGTCGGGGAACTGCGGGCTGTACGCCTGCGTACCCTGGTTGCCGCAGTGCGCGGCACTGGTCATCAGCCGCCACGGACTCCCCGGGACGCGGACGGCGAACCCCGTGGAGCAGACGTACCGGTCGCTCCCCTCCCAGTAGGTCCACCGCGCGCCGCCGTACGCCTGCTGGGTGTCGCGCCCGGAGGTACCGGCGGCGGCCACGGCCGTTCCCGTCGCGGCCTGCGGGTTCTGGCTCTTCACCCGGACGACGGCGACCCCGCCGGTGAGGTCGGTGATGTCGCGGGCGACCGCCTCGCTCTGCCGGCTGCCGACGGCGTTGCCGCCGTCCTCGGCCACGCCGAGTATCAGGCCCTTGCCGTCGGGGCTCGGGCCGACGGAGGTGAGCTTGCCCGGGAGCTGGTCCCGCTGGGCGAAGGCCCGGTCGCGGGCGTCGAGCAGCTGGCGGTGGGTGTACGGCGCCTCGGCGAACGTCACCTTCACGTGCCGGTCGCCGCGCGCCGCCTGACGGACGGCCGCCGGTACCGCGCCCTTCCAGTGCACGGTGATGGCGGACTTCTCGGGATCGGTGACCAGCCCGGCGTAGCCGCCCTCGTCGGGCAGCTTCCGCACCTCGGCCGTGATCGCGTCGGCCACCGCGCCGACCGCGTTCTGCCCGGCCCAGAAGGCCGCGCCGACCGCACTGCTGGTCGCCTGGTCGCCCGCCCCGGACACGGGTGAGGCCGAGGCCGGGACGGTGAAGGCGACGGCACCCGCCAGGGCGACCATCGCGACGGAGACGGTGGAGAGGCCGGAGAGGCCGGAGAGGCCGGAGAATCGACCCATGGGTGTGATCCCTCGTTTCGCTTCGCTGGGAACTGCTGCGAAGCGACGCTAGGGATCCCTTGTTCACGTCCCGTCAACGACGGATGGACGTCAGGCCGGTGGCAGTCCCCGGCCCCGCACCAGGGGCAGGTACACCTCGTCGACGATCTCGACCAGCACCTCGTCGGGAGCGGTGGGGGCGCCGCGCACGACGAACTCGTTGCGCAGCAGGGTCATGGCGACGGTGGCGACCCTGGGGTGGAGCGCTTCCGGGGAGGCTTCGCCGCGGGCGATCGCGCGGCCCAGGATGGTCAGCCAGGGGGCGGCGGCGGCGTCGCCGGACTGCTCCTGGAGCTGCGCCAGGAGTTCGGCGGTGCCGCCGGCGGCGGCGAGCAGTTCGCGCAGGATCGCGCCCTGGGGGGAGCTCCAGTAGCGGTTCGCCTGGCGCAGCCACTCCAGGACGTCGCCGCGCAGGCTGCCGGTGTCGGGCGGCTGGATGGTGGTGGCGAGCCGCCGGTAGGCGGCGACGGCGAGGGCGAGGCGGTTGGGCCAGCGGCGGTAGAGGGCGTTCTTGTTGGTGCCGGCGCGGGCGGCGACCTTGTCCATGGTCAGGCCGGCGTACCCGGACTCGGCGAGTTCGTCCGCCGCCGCGCCCAGGATCGCGTCCTCCAGGGCGGCGCCGCGGCGGCGCGTCTGCCCGGCGGCCGGCGGGCCCGTCGGTCGTTCCGGCATGGCCCGCCCTTCCTCACGATCGGCACGCTCCGTACCTTCCCATTCTGACCACTTGCCCCGACCCCCGCCAAGTAGGGTACGGTCCGTACCGTAAATCTCGGTAACCGACGAAGGAGCGACGCCATGCGCGCCAAGGGCATCAGCTATGACACGGGCTTCTCCTGGAACGGCCATCTGGGCCGCAAGCGGTTCGACCCGGAGGTGGTGCGGCGCGAGCTGGCGGTCATCCGCGACGACCTGCACTGCACCGCCGTCCGCGTGATGGGCGGCGACCCGGACCGGATCGAGCTCGCCGCCGGGTACGCCGCCGAGCTCGGGCTGGAGGTCTGGTTCTCCCCCTACCCGCTCGAACTGACCGCCGAGGCGATGCTGTCGCTCTTCGCCGACTGCGCCGAGCGCGCGGAGCGGCTGCGGCGGCGCGGTGCCGAGGTCGTGTTCGTCACCGGCGCCGAACTGAGCCTGATGAACAAGGGGTTCCTGCCCGGTGACAGCACCGAGGAGCGCGTCGCCCTGCTGAGCCGCCCCGAGCAGGTGCGCGAGCACATCGGCACGGCCGGTGCCAAGGTCAACGCGTTCCTGGCCGAGGCCGTGCCGCTGGTCCGCGCACGGTTCGGCGGCAAGGTCACCTACGCCGCCGTGCCGCTGGAGAACGTCGACTGGACCCCGTTCGACATCATGTCCCTGGACCTCTACCGGTCGGCCGAGATCGCCGACCGCTTCGCCGACGGCGTCCGGCACCTCGTCGCCCAGGGAAAGCCGGTGGCCGTCACCGAGTTCGGCGCGGCCGGCTACCGGGGCGCCGGCGACCGGGGCGCCCGCGGCCTGGAGATCGTGGAGTACGACGCCGGCACCCGCGCGCCGCTGCGGCTCGACGGCGCGTACGCCCGTGACGAGGCCGGCCAGGCCGCCTGCGTGCGCGAGCTGCTGGAGGCGTTCGACGCCGGCGGCGTCGACAGCGCCTTCGTCTTCACCTTCGCCCTCTACGACTACCCGCACCGCCCGGACGGCGACCCCCGCGACGACCTGGACCTGGCGAGCTACGGCGTCGTGAAGGTCCTGGAGGACCGCGACGGCGCCGCCTACCCGGACCTGCCGTGGGAGCCCAAGGCCGCGTTCACCGCGGTCGCCGACCACTACCGGCCCTGACACCCGGCCGTCCGCGGCCGTCCAGGTCCGTCCGGGGCCGTCCGGGGTGGCCCGGACCCCTGGGAGCCGGGCCTGTCGCGGTGGCAGCATCGCCTCCGCCGGGCCCCGGAAGGCGGGGAGCGGCGGTCCACGGAGCGGCCAGTGACGCCAGAGCGCCGGCCCAGGGAGGGGAAACCATGGGGAAGACCAGCCGCCGGGCCAAGGCGGGAGTCGCCGTCGCGATCGCGGCGGGCTCGCTGCTGCCGCTGATGGTGTCCGGTACGGCCAACGCCGCCACCAGCGGCGGGTGTCGGGGCTACACGGCGCCCGGCGCCTACCCGAGCGGCGTCCAGCTCAACCCGTGCAACATCGTCCTCAACGGGTCGAAGGCCTTCGGCTACGTGAACAGCCCGCAGACCGACATCCGGATCTACCTCCAGGTCGGCTGGAAGCCCGCGTCGCAGGGCGGCGAGCCCACCAACTTCAGCGCGGCGTACGACGTCGGCGTGGTCGGCCCCGGCAACGGCTACTACCGCGGCGACCTCTACTGGGGCGGAGTGCCGGGGTACTGCTACTACACCCGGATGTGGTACGCGAACGGCAGCTACGTCTCGGGCTGGGCCGAGTCCCCGGCGACGTGCTTCTGACGCCACCCCGCTGAACCGCGCCACTGAGCGGCACCAGGCCGGGCCCGGCCCCACCCGGGTCCGGCCCGGCGCGTTATCCGGTGGCCCCGACGGTGAGGCGGCGGCAGAATTCCCGGGCATGAGCCTGCTGTCGCACTGGCCGCTCGCGGGACTGCGGCTGACCACCCCGCGCCTGGAACTGCGGCTGCCGGACCCCGACGAGCTCGCCGCCCTGGCCTCGCTGGCCGCCGACGGCGTGCACGACCCGGCCGTGCAGCCGTTCACGGTGGCCTGGACCGACGTCGCGCCGGAGCAGCGGGCCCGGAGCGTCCTGCAGTACCACTGGCGCTGCTGGGGTGCGTGGCGGCCGGAGGACTGGGAGCTGAACCTCGTGGTGCTGCGGGACGGCGCCGTCGTGGGCACCCAGGGCATCGGCGCCCGGGACTTCGCGATCCGCCGGGAGGTCCACACCGGTTCATGGCTCGGCCGGGAGCACCACGGCCGGGGCCTGGGCACCGAGATGCGCGCCGCCGTCCTCCACCTGGCCTTCGCCGGGCTCGCCGCGCGGCACGCCGTCTCCGGCGCCTACGCCGACAACCCAGCGTCGCTGGGGGTGTCGCGCAAGCTGGGCTACCGCGAGGACGGCATCGAGCACCACGTCGTCCGCGAGCGGGCCGTCGTCCTGCGCCGGCTGCGCCTGACCGCCGGACAGTGGCGGGAGCACCGGACGGTCCCGGTGGAGGTCGAGGGGCTGCGGGAGTGCCTGCCCTGGTTCGGCCCGGCCTGAGCGGCAGGACAGCGCGGGGCGCCGCCGGATCGGCGCCCCCCACGTGTCGTCAGCGCCCGTCCGGTCAGGTCGACAGGTTCTTCGGGTCGGCGATGACCTTGCCGGCGAAGGAATCCACACAGCGCGGCCACGAGAGGAGTGTGACCGGGCGGTCGACGCGGCCCGGACCGCCGTCGGCGTCGGCCAGGCCCTCAGCGGGCTTCTGCTGTCCAGGGCGTCGATGCGGTCCGCCCCGGGGCGCGGCCGAAAATGTGTCCGATTCCGGCGTGGCCGGGACACACCGTTTTCCATCTCATGCCTAGTGCAAGGCAGTTGACTCAGCATACGAACGGAGAAGTGATCATGCGATCCCGCACACTGACCGCCCTCTCTGCGCTCACTGCTCTCACGCTCCTCGGGATGGTCCCGGTGGCGCAGGCGGCCGGCTCGGCCGCCCCTTCGTCGAGCACCGAGGTCAAGCCGGCCCCGGACACGGCCCAGACGGGGGACACGGCGCGCGCCGGGGCGGCCGTGCCCGGCCCCACGCTCCAGAACGCGCGCGCCCTCTGCTACCAGGCCCACTCACGGAACGCGGGGTGGACCTCCGTGCTGTGCACCGACGGCGCCGCGGGCTTCACCGGCACCACGGGCCAGAACGACCCGATCGACCGCGTGTACTTCTCCGTGTACGGCGACCTGGACTTCAACGTGCAGTTGCACTGGTCCAACGACGGCACCGGCGCCGAGCGCCGCGTGGCGCCGGGCACCTGGGCCGAGATCTACAACCCCAACGGCAACGCGCTCGAGGCGATTCACCTGCGCAGCACCAACGAGACCATGAAGGCCGCCGCCCACGTGCAGAACGTCGGCTGGAAGGGCACGGACCTGTGGTCGTACGACCAGTGGATCGGCAGCATCGGCGAGGCCCGCTGGATGGAGGCGTTCTGGGTCGCCATCTGATCCGACCCTGCGGTGGCGCCCGGCCATGAGGCCGGAGCCCCGCGCGGTGAGCACCGCCGGGGCCGGCGTCACACCGACACCGACCCCGGCGGTCACCACCTCATCGGTTCGCGTACTCGGCTCCGGGCATCACCGGCCGGCCGAGGGCCGGGTCCGTGGCGAAGGCGGGAGTGCCTGCCCTGGTTCGGCCTCGCATCCGGTCAGAGGGGGCAGCAGGTCATGCCTCCGCCCGGGGCGCCGTAGCTCACCAGTTGCGGGCCGCCGGGCGCGATGGTGAGGGTGAACCACTCGCGGCGGGGGCGGTGGTGGCGGCGCCAGGTGGTGCGAGCGGCCTCGACGAGCTGCCAGAGGTCACGCGGTCCGGCGGTGGTCACGGTGGACGGGCGGCCGGGGTGGTCGTCGACGTGGGCCGTCGAGCCGTCGGTGGGATCGTGCAGCGTGCCGCCGCCGACCCGGACGACGGCCGGGGGCAGCCGCAGGCCGGCCCAGAAGGAGAAGCCGTGGTCGTCCAGCACGCGGGCCCCGACGACACTCGTCCGCCGCCGGCCGCCGGTGGGGACGTCGTGGACCGCTGCCGCGTTCCCGTCCGCCCGCAGGGGCATGAACGCGGCGGGCCGGTGCAGGAACCGGCCCGCCGCGCCCCCGTCGGGCAGCTTGGTGAGACAGGCGACCGCGCCGCCGCCCAGAGCATTGCCGATCGGTGCGACGATCAGCCCGCCGGTCACGCACTGGTCCAGCCAGGCCCGCGGGATCCGGCGGACGGAGCAGGTCGCGATGACCCGGTCGAACGGCCCGCCCCCGGGACAGCCGTGGACGCCGTCCGCCCGCACGACGGCGACGTCGGCGCCGAGCCGTTCGCGCGCCGCCTCCACCAGGTGCGCGGTGCGGTCGACGGTGGTGACGTTCCCGGCGCCCGCGAGGTGGCAGAGCAGCGCGGCGTTGTACCCGGTCCCGGTGCCGACCTCCAACACCCTGTCACCGGGCCGGACGTCGAGCGCGTCCAGCATCTCCGCCATCAGCCCGGGCGCCGTGGACGACGACGTCGCCACCCCGCCCACCTCGGCACCCGGTGCATCGTCCACCTCGGTGACCAGCACCTCATCCGCGTACACGGACCCCAACCACGCGCCTCCACCCGCGCTCTGGGCCCGGTACGCCCCGTCCTCCCACCGGTAGAACGCCGGCACGAACGGATGCCTCGGCACATTCAGGAACGCCTCGACGACCCGCGAGGACAGCACCGAGGCCCCCCGTTCGATGTCCCGCGCCAGCCGCACCCTCGCGTCGATGTCCGTGGTCATCCCACGCTTCCTTCCAAGTAGTCGCAGATGGCGGCGGTGATGGGCAGCCCCGTCGCCTGTTCGACGAACCCGTACTGCCCGTTGGGATTGACCTCCAGGAACACCCACGCCCCCGACGGCGTCACGACGAAGTCGAAGGCGCCGTACGGCAACCCGAGCCGGGCGAGCACGCGGCGCACCCCGTCGGCCACCTCGGTCGGGGGCGCGCACACGCGGTAGCGGAGGCTGTCGTAGTCGCTGCGCCAGTCCGTCCTGGCCGCGTCCGACTCCGCGTGGATCTCGGCGGCGAACAGCCGCGTGCCCACCACCGTGAGCCGGACCTCGTACGCCTTGGGCACCCACTCCTGGAACAGGTGCGCCGTCGCGGCGATCGACGGGTGCCCGACGTCCTCCGGCCGGAGCACGCTCGTGTAGACCGCCACCGACTCGCCGCCGGACGTCCCCCGGATCGGCGTGAACGGCTTGTAGACGACGGGCCGCCCGCCCATCCGCTCCGCGAACTGCCGTGCGGCCTCGGGCCGGTTCGTGATCAGCGTCCGTGGCACCCGCAGCCCGCACTCCACCGCCACCCGGAGCTGGAGCGGCTTGGACTCCGCATCTGCGGCCCGGCCCGGCGGCGGCAGCCACCGGGCCGGGAGGGCCGACAGCAGGCCGCCGAAGCCCCGCCGGGCTTCGGCGGCCACCACCGCCCGTGCCTCCGGCGGCAATTCGGGCGGGAACTCGCTCGGCGTGGGACGGCGGTAGTAGACGGAGCGAACGGCGGCCGGTGGCGAGTGCCCCGCGCCAGCCGGACTCGCCGTCGAGGCCCGCCGCCACGGCGAGCCTCGACGGGGACCACGCCGTATCCGCCCGGAAGACCGGCACCGCACGCCGGTTGAGTTCCTCGATCACCAGATCGGCGGTCGGATCGAACGCCCCCGTGACGACGAGGACGGTGCCGGAGTCGGGCATGTCAGTCGTTGCTGCTTCCGGGATCGTCCGGCGCGTCCATCTGCCCGGACGGCTGGGTCGGCCCGTACGTCTTCGGCGGGTTGCTGGTCATGTAGACGCCGGGCGGCATCCCGGCGTAGCTGCAGGTCTGCGTCTCCTCGTCGTACGCCAACTCGGAGGCCAGGACGCCCCCGCTCCCCGTGACCGCACTCAGGAAGCGGAACGCGAACGGCCCGGCGGCCCCGTCCACTTCGTCCAGCACCGGCAATGTCGCGGTGGACATGGATCTCCCTCTCCTTCTGCCCACTTCACACGGTGAGCGAGATTCAAGGTAGAGCCGAATCCGATGGGTAATCAGGAGCTTTCCCGTTGCTGCAAGAACTCGTCCCGGATAGCGGCGAGCATCTCCCGCATGGGCTCACCTTCGAGGGACAGTTGCTCGAATCTTTTGAACCTCGCCAGGTAGAGGTCCAAATCCTTGGGGTCCGTGGTGGAGACCTCGGCGTGCGGGATCTCCACGATAACCAGCCGGCTGTCATAGACGATGAAGGAGGACGAGCCGACCTCGGTCATCCGGGCGGACAGCGGTACGACTCCGATGCGTACGTTCGGAAGTCGGGACAGTGTGGAGAGCCTGTCGATCTGGAGCGCCATCTCCACGGGCGAGACGATCAGCCAACGGAGGACCGGCTCCGTGATCAGGTAGTGGAAGTGCTTCGCGGGGTCGAACAGTACGGCCTGCCGTTCGAGCCGCGCGGCCATCGTGCGGGAAAGGACATCGGGGGTGAGTCCCTTGGGGCTCAGGATGGCCCGCACGTATTCCGGGGTCTGGCAGAGCCCTGGGATGCAGGACGGCTGGAAGATCCGCTGGATCGCCGTCTCCGCCTCGACGGCCCGGATGCTGTCCTGGTGGTGGTGGAGCCCCGTTCGCCGGAGATAGCGCCAGGCCACGACCTCGGTCGCCTCCCGCCTGGCGATTTCGACCAGATCGGCCCGTACGGCGTCGGGAACGCCGATGGCGGTGAGGATCCGGTCGACGTCGACGGTGGTCGGCTTGGCCTTCCCCGTCTCGATCCTGCTCAGTTTGGACGGAGACATGGCCGCGCTGCGGGCGACTGCCTTGGCCTCCTTCCCGGCGGCCTGTCGCAGGTCCCGCAGCGCACTCCCGATGTCGTCTCTCACGCGCTGCCGTGTCGCTCCCACCAGGAATCGAACGGCTCGGCATGGCTCAGAGCCGTGTCCCGGAGGGCGATCCACTTCTCCGGGCCGGGTTCCTCCTCAGCGCCGGTGAACACGCCGCCGTCGGCGTATGCCATCGAGACGACGGACGATTCGTCGAACATCCAAAAGTCCGGCGCGTCGGCGACCGGGTTCGGATGGTCGGTGACGTCCAGGATGAAGAACTCCTCGCCGGCGGTGGCGTTCTTCCGGTACCCCCAACCGAGTTCGAACAGGAGGTACGGGGTGAGCGGCCGGGAGAGAACGTGCACGCGATACATGCGCCGTCCGGCGGACGTGTTCCGCCGGACCTGTGCCAGCCAGGGGGCGTTGTAGTCCTGCGGCTGAGGCTGGCCGGCGAGAAAGGCGCGGTAGGCGTCGAAGTTGCCGGAGCCGCTGTAGTCGTCCAGCGTTTCGAGACGGAAGGCCTCTCGCTGGAACGAATCGAACAGTGCGCCGAAGGCGTCAGGAGAGATGGTCACGGGCAACCCTCACCAGCAGATCAATCGGAATACGCACCGCCGTCTCGGTCTCCGGCAGCCTCATTGCGGCAAGCGCCTCGGGATCTTCCACCTTGAATCCCTGCACCACGAGCTCCCCCGTGTCAGTGGAGTAGACGGTGGGGCACGGCCCGTGATCGCACGAACTGTCGAGCAGTGTCAGTTTCACAGACGCTCCCTCGATTGCGGACGCCGTCAATGTTCCCGATCCCAACCGTGGTGCCGCAAGGGGCTGCTGTTGCGACAACGCGAAATCAGGTCGAAGCTCACAACCTGGGCTGCCGCCAGTGCTCGGCGAAGGGCCGGCGTGGGATTCGGCGGCCACAACCGCTTGGGCTCCGGGGGAAGTTCGGGCGGGAACTCGCTGGGCGTGGGACGGCGGCCGCTGGCGAGGGACCGTGCCACGCGCCGCCTTGACCGTCGAGGCTCGACCCCACGGCGAGCCTCGACGGGAACCACGCCGTGTCCGCCCGGAAGACTGGTTCAGGCTCGCCCCGCCGGTGGGCAAGGGCATGGGCGTTCTCCTACGGGAAAGGGCTGGGCCTGGCGGCTGCGTGGGAAGCCTGCTGGGGGACCGGGTTCTCGGGGGAGTCGAGCCAGGGCGTCTGGCCGGTGGGGGTGGCGGTGAGGCCGAAGCGGGCGTGGGTGGGGCGACCCTGCGCGGTCCACCAGTGGTGGGCGGCCTCGACCTCGGACCAGAGGCAGCGGGGGCCTGACTGGTAGACCTCGTACTCGGTGCGGCCCCGCTCGTAGTCGGCGGAGGCCCAGGACTGCTTGTCCCGGCTGTGGATCCACAGGGTGTAGGCCGCGTCGTCGTAGCGCTCCGCGCGCCAGAAGGCGCCGGGTACGGCGAGGCCGATGACGAACTGCTGGAACCACTCGCCGGCGTCCCGGGGTGAGAGCGTGGTCGTGCTCCGCACGCCGTCCGCCGGCCACGGGACCCCGTGCAGGTACTCGGCGAACGGGGGCCTCGGCGTGCGCTGTTGGCGGAGTCGCATGAACGCGGACCCGCCCGTGAAGGTGCCGACCGCCCGGGTGCCGTCGTCGCTCACGGTGAGCCGGACGATCTGCTCGCCGCCGTACTCGGTGCCGAACGGAGCAACGATCACCGCGCCCGGGGCCGACTGCTCCAGCCACGCCGGCGGGATCGACAGCAGGGAGCAGGTGGCGATGATGCGGTCGTAGGGGCCGCCCCGCGCCCACCCGTCCCGGCCGTCGCCCTCGACCACGGTGGGTGACAGTCCGGCGCGCTCCAGGTTCGCCCGGGCACCGCGCGCGACGTCCGCGTCGTACTCGACGGACACCACGTTGAGGTCGCCCAGGCGGTGGGCCAGGAGCCCCGCGTTCCACCCCGTGCCCGTACCGATCTCCAGGACCCGGACGCCCGGCCGGACGTCCAGGTCCCGGAGCATCGAAGCCACCATGGTCGGCATGGAGTTGGAGGAGGTCGGGGTCGTGCCGAGGCCGTCGCCGTGGTGCCGGCCGTCGTCCCACTGCGTGGTCAGCGGGATGTCGGAGTACACCGCGTTCCGCCACCCCTCGGGGTCCCGGGAGCGGTCCACCAAGGGGTTCTGCCGGGTGCCGTCTGCAACGCCCGGCCAGATCCGGTCCGGCACGAACAGCTCGCGGGGCACGGCCTCGAAGGAGGGGAGCCAGTCCGGGGACAGCGCACCCTTGGCCACCAGCGCGGAGGAGAGCGCCCGGGGGCCCGCCTCCTCCTGCGTTTCGCCGGTCACTTGCCGCCCGCCGGGTTCTGGCCGTCCGAGGTGTTGCCGCCCTCGTCCGAGCCGCCGCCGTGCCCGGAGCCCTTGTTGCTGTCGTCCTGCTGCTTCCCACCGTCACCGGGGCCGGTGCCGCCTCCGTGCTTGCTCATCTCGGTACCTCCGTGCTCGTCGTGCCCGCGGGAAGGTCGCTCGCCCGCGTGATGCCCTGCACACCAAGAGTACGGAGCGTCATCGATTGATTCCACAGAGCAACCCTCACGAAGCAGGGGCGCCTCCCCCACAACGGGCGGCCGTCGGATCGACGGCCCGAAGCCGGGGGAGGGCGACCGCGACGCAGGCGCCGCCCCCCGTCGCCCGGAGCACTACTCGCCGAGGTGACGTGCGGTGGCTGCCACGTTCGAGTGTCGGTGACCTGCTGCTGCCCGGCCTGGACGGCTGGATGATGAACGACGCCGCACAATCTCCACGGCCAGTGTCGTCCTGTGCGAAACCGGGGTCAGCGACAACGGGGCCCACCTCACCGGCCCCATTCCCAACAGGGTGGAGGCGGGCCCGCCGGGGCCCGCCTCCGTGAGTGCGTCTCCGCCGGTCGCTCGCCGTCAGACGGACTGGGCGAAGGTGAGGAAGGACTGCCAGGCGGCGGGGGTGAAGGTGAGGTGGGGGCCGGACTTGTCCTTGGAGTCGCGGACGAGGACGGCGGCCGCCGTCTCGGCGACCTCGACGCAGCAAGCGTTGTCGTTGAGGCTGTGGCTACTCTTGCGCCAGGCGATCTCGACACACTCCCCACCATCCGGCCCGCTGTGGCTGCTCTTGAACCACACCAGATCGCTGCTCATGGCTCTCCCTAAATAGAGGGTGCTGTAGCGCCCGTTCAGGATACGGGGCACAACCCCCACGCGGGAGGAGCGGAGCCCACACAGAAGGCGGCCGTCCACCGGTGGGTGGAAGGCCGCCATGCGCCGAGCGGGGAGACTGGTCGTCAGATCGACTGCGCGAACTCGACGAAGGCCTCCCAGGCCGCCGGCGAGAAGGTGAGGTGGGGACCGGACTTGTCCTTGGAGTCACGGACGAGGACGGCCGATGTCGCGTCCGCGACCTCGACGCAGGCACCGCCCTCGTCGCCGCTGTAGCTGCTCTTGAACCACACCAGTTCGCTGCTCATCGCTCTCCCAGAATCTTCTCGATCAACGACAGGGACTCCTCAGGAGTGTGCGCCTGAGACCTGAGCGTGCTGTAGCGCGCGTTCAGGATCCGGACCTCACTCTGATCCGTAATCAGCCTACTGCTCGTCTGCACCTCGATGTAGCCCATCTGCGGACGCCCCTTGGGGGTGAGCAGGATGAACGGGCCGCCCATTCCGGCGTGCGCCGTACGGTCCAGCGGCAGAACCTGGATCACCATTCCCCTGGTGGTCCCGACCTCCAGCAGGCGGCGCAGCTGCTCCGTGTGGACATCCCAGCCACCCAGCGGGCGGCGGAGGACGCTCTCGTCGATCACCCAGCTGAACATCGCGCGGGGCCACTTGGTGAGGATCTCCTGCCGCGCCATGCGGGCCGCCACCCGCGTCTCGATGACCTCCTCGGAGAGAAGCGGCTGGCGCATCGAGAAGACAGCGCGGGCGTGGTCCTCGGTCTGGAGCAGCCCCGGGCAGTCCCACAGACTCCAGTCGTTGAGCTCCTCACATACGGCCTCCTCTCCCGCGTACCCCCGGAACCACTCCGGGTGCCGCACGCGGGCCTTGGCCTTCGCCTTCTCGATGTCGTCCGCGACGACGAGCAGCAGCCCACCCGCGTCCAAAACCCGCTCCGCCGCCTCCAGCAGCTCGCGCTGCGGGGTCCGCTTCCCCTGCTCGACCGCGCCGATCAGGCTCTCGGTGTAGCCGACCAACTTGGCGAACTCCTTCTGCGTCAGGCCCGCCCGCTCGCGCAGCAGCTTGATCTGCTTACCGACCGCCCGCAGGAAGTCCGACACCTCGGACAGGTCCTCGTCGAGCTGCGGGCGCGCAACGTCGCCACTGTCTCCGCCGGTTCCCTTGATTTCAGTCATGACGACCTCCCCATTTCCCGGTCACGGCCGACCGCCGTCACTCGACACTTTCCGCACGCATACAGGCACTCACCGTGCCCACCGGATGCGTCGTCAGCCTAAGCCCGGGGGGGCAGGATTTTCCCCATGAAGTCCGAAATCCCCCTCGACGAACCGGAGCCGCGCGCCCACACCGCGCTCCTCACCGCGACCCCCAAGGGAGCCGCAATCGGCCGGCGGATCGCCAGACAGCAGCTCACCGACTGGGCCCTCAACTCCCTTTGGCCGGAGGCTTTTCACCACGCGTTGATCATCGTGGCGGAGTTGGCCGCCAACGCCTCCACGCACGGGCGCATGCCGGGGCGCGGGTTCGAGCTGCACCTCGCGCTCACCACCGCACGCCGGGCGCGCACCACCGTGCTCCGGATCGAGGTCTCGGACTGCCGGGGCGACCGCCGGCCCGCGCTCCCCACGATGGCCTGCCCGGCGGACTCCCAGTCGGGGCGCGGGCTCACCCTCGTCGACGCGCTCGCCGACCGCTGGGGCACCCTCCCCCGCGACCCCAACGCCAAGACGGTCTGGGCCGAACTCGACCTTCATCACGCCGAGTTGGGAACCGATGTCGCCGTCTGACCGCGCGGCCGCCGCGGCCTCCACCGTCGTCCCGCTCGCCCTCCTGCTCGCGCTGGTCGTCTGGGCCTACCCCGTCCTCACCCATCACCATCACCACCACCCGCGCCCCTCCGTCACCCCCACCGCAACCCCCAACCCCTGACCGCCGCACGGGAAGTCGGCCCCGCCGACTTCCCACTCCGCCGACCGCTTCACTCGATCGGATGACGTTCCAAGGCGTTCCTTGCCCGACCGATCCCGCACGCGGTGAGGTGGGCGGGCGGGGTCGACGGTCGATCCCTTGACGAGGAGTCATCCCGATGAAAACACCGGTCAGCACCGACATCACCGTCCGGGACAAGTCCGCCTGGATCCGCTGGCTGCCCAACGCCCTGCCGGCCGCCGGCTACATCACGCTGGACAACTCCTCCGACCAGCGCCTCGACATCACCAAGGTCAGGAGCCCCGACTACCAGCGCATCACGATCTACGAGACCGTCGTCGACGAGGAGAGCTCGAAGATGGTCAAGGTCGACACGGTCACCCTCTCCGCCAAGGGCGGTTTCGCCTTCATCCCGGGCAAGCACCACCTCATGCTCGAGAAGCCGACCCACCTGATCACCCCCGGCGACAACGCCCGGGTCATCTTCTTCCTGAGCGACGGCAAGGTCGTCAAGGTCCGGATCCCCGTCCGCACCTCCCCCGAGCTGTACTGACCCGCCGACGCCACCAGGAGACCCGGACATGACCACCTACCACCTCGACCTCGGCGACAACCGGACCGAGGCGCTCGACTCCGTCGCGCAGCTCGACCTCATCAACACGGCGGTCGACCTCGACACCTACCTCGCCGGCGACTACAAGGCCCCCGTCCCGCTGTGGGGCAGCGTGGTCCTCACCCGCGGGGACGTGCGCAACGAGGCCACCACCCAGTGGGTGGAGGAGGTCGAGAACACCAACACCCACCAGGACGTCGTCCTCATCGCCGGCGACCCCGCCGACCCGAAGGCCCGCCGCATCCGCCTCGCCGACGCCTGGGCCAGCGCCACCTACCACCTGGACGAGGACGACGACCCCGACGCCTTCGCCATCAGCTTCGCCGACATCAGCGTCGAGAAGTAGAACCCGAAGCGGGAAGGACGGACACAGCCGATGAGCCTGGACTCAGGTCTCTACACGATCCACAACGGCGAGGACCCGGTCGGCCGCGCCCTGTACGAGACGCTGGACCTGTCCCCCAAGGCGGTCTTCAACAAGACGGACGACCCGGACGCCGTCTGGGTCGTCGAGGCGCTGCCCAACGGTCGCCACAAGCTGTACGCCAAGGGCGCCCCGACCGCCGTCGAGGACAACGCGCCCGCCGGACCGGTGGTCGCCCTCCTCATCCACCAGCAGGACGCGGAGGAGTGGGAACTCGCCGCCGTCGACGAGGCCGCGGGAACGTACCGGGTGCGGTCCTCGCAGGGCTCGGTGTGGCTCGTCCCGGAACCGGGCAAGCACGGGCGGATCGAGACGCTCCCCATCCCCGGCGACGACACGGGATCCGCCACCGTGTTCACCTTCAAGCAGGTCGACCTGTAGCCCCGGCCGGTCCGGGACCGGAGTGGGAAGTCGCCCATGTGCTCGGCCACTACGGCGAGCACGACCGGGCGATCCCGATGGCCGCCGTGGACGAGGCCGCGATCCGGATCGGCGAGGCC